>JAEURL010000422.1 GCA_016789165.1 Anaerolineales bacterium
TCGCCACCCGGCTGGCGACCTCCAACCCCAACCCGGCCTGCGCCGACCACTATCCCTGGTTCTTCGCCAATGCCGCCGCCGAATGCCCGACCTACATGCTCAACACCTGGGCCGTGCTGCAGCCCTTTGAGCGCGGCCTGATGGTCTGGTTCCAGGAGGGCGGCGCAACCTACATCCTGCTCGACGACGGCTCGCCGTTCCGGCTCTACCGGCCGGTCAGCGACCCCTCGGCCTCGGAACTGCCCGGCCCGGACCCCAACCTGATCCCGCCCACCGGCCTGTTCCAGCCGGAGCTGGGCTTCGCCAAGTGCTGGCGCGGCCTGGTGCCCGGCACGGAGTGGGTGCGCGAACGTCTGGGGTGGGCCCTGGCGCCCGAGGCCGCCTACTCCGCCTTCTGGCAGTGCAATACGGCCGCCCCCTTTTCGCCGGCGGCCCCGCCGACCGACAACGATGAAGCACGCTGCTACTTCAGCGGCCCGCGCGACGAGATCATCGTGCTGGCGCGCGGCAGCGCGCCCTACTGGGCCTACTGGCAGACGCCGGCCCGGTAGCGCCAGCCCGGGTTCAGCCGCCGCGACGCTCAGACACCGGGTCCATCCGGCCCGGAGAGAGACCCCGCGTCGCGCGGCCGGCCCGCCTATCCCCAAGGAGTTGGTATGAAACACCGGTATGTGATCCTGCTTGCAGCGTGTGTCCTCGCCCTGGTGCCCGCCGTCGCCGCCGTCCAGCTGCCGGCCGCGCGCGCGCAAGACGCCGTCAACCCGCTCACCGGCCTGCCGGCGGCGGACCCGGCCGCGCTGGAGCGCCGGCCGATGCTGGTGAAGGTCAGCAACCAGGGGCCGGTCATCCGCCCGCAGAACGGCCTGTCCTTCGCCGACCACGTCTGGGAATACCAGATGGAAGGCTTCCAGGTGACGCGCTACACGGCCGTCTTCTACAGCCAGACCCCGCCGCGCGTCGGTTCGGTGCGCAGCACGCGCCTGATCGATATCGAGCACCTGATGCCCATGTATCAGGGCATCCTGGTGACCTCCGGCGGCAGCACCAACCGCCTGGCCCCCAACACCCCGCCGCGCATCGAGGAGCGCCTGCGCGCGGCCGAGTGGGCGCGGCGCGTGGTGTCCGAATCGTGGATCGGCGACGCCGCCTACGGCCGGCCCTACCTGGACCGGCTGGTCAACCTCCCGCGGCCGGGCGTGCCGCGCTACCACCGCCTGTTCGCCTTTCCGCCCGAGATCTGGGCGCTGATGAGCCAGAAGGGCTTGAACCAGCGGCCGGCCCTGGGCAGCCTGGCCTTCGACGGCAACGCGCCGGCCGGCGGCCTGCCCACCACCGAGGCCTACCTGGATTACCCCGGCAGCGGCCCGCAAAGCCTGTGGAAGTACGACGCCGCCACCGGCCGCTGGCAGAGCTGGGTGGAGGACCAGACCAGCCGCCGGCCCGTCCGCTCGGCTAACGTGGATTTCCTCACCGGCCAGCCGCTGGAGTTCGACAACGTCGTCTTCTTGTATGCCGACCACTACCTGGCCGACTTCCTGGAAGATGAGACCGCCCGGCTCAACTCGGTGGGCATCAACCTGCTGGGCGAGGGCCGGGCCGTGCTCCTGCGCGGCGATCAGCGCTACGAGGCCCTCTGGCGCCGCTCCGGCCCGGACCAGCTCATGCAGCTCTATTACCAGGACGGGACGGCGCTGCCCTTCAAGCCCGGCACCATCTGGTACGCGGTCACGGATGCGGGCAGATTCACGGCCCGCTCGGCGTACTGGCCCACGCCGTAGAGGCCGGCGCGCCCGCCTCTGCCCCGCAGGTGAGGCGCGGTTTCCGCTGGCGCCGCCCGGCGCCGGGCCAGCCGTACAATACGGATGGAGGGACATCACCATGCGTATTGGATACATCGGCCTCGGCAACATGGGCGGCCCGATGGCCATCAACCTGGCCCGGGCCGGCTGCGACCTCACGGTCTACGATCTGGACCCGGACAAGATCGCGCGGGTGGCGGCCGCCGGCGCCCAGGCCGGCGCGGATGGGCCGGCGGTGGCCGCGCAATCCGACCTCCTGTTCACGTCCTTCCCCGAGCCGCGCCACGTGGCCGCGGCCGTCCCGGCCCTGATCGACGCTTTGCCGGCCGGCGCGGTCTGGGTGGACCTGACCACCGACGACCGTGATCTCGTGCTGCGCCTCGCCGACCAGGCCGCCGCGCGCGGCGTGTCCGTGCTGGAGGCCCCGGTCACGGGCGCGGTGGATGGCGCCCGCCTGGGCCGGCTGACCTTCTTCGTCGGCGGCGAACCGGCCGTCATCGAGCGCGTGCGGCCCTATTTTCAAATCATGGGCAAGGTGGTGGTCTGCGGGGCGCTGGGCACCGGCAACGTGGTCAAGCTCATCACCAACCAGATTTGGTTCATCAATGCCGCCGCCGTCGGGGAGGGCCTGGTGCTGGGCAAGAAAGCGGGGGTGGATCTGTTGGTGCTGTGGGAGGCGCTTAAGAACAGCGTCGGCGACACGTGGGTGGTGCGCCACGACGTGCCCTCGATCTTCGCCGGCCACTACGATCCCTCCTTCACACTCGACCTGTGCTGCAAGGACCTGCGCCTGCTGAAGCAGTTGAGCGAACAGACCGGCACGCAGATGGACCTGACCCTGGCGGCGCGTGACAAGTTCGAAGCCGCCCGAACCACGTTCGGGGGCGGGGCCGCGGAACTGCTGGTCTGCAAGCTGGTGGAGGACGCCAGCGGCACGGACCTGCGCGTGGCCGGCCAATGGACCAAGCCCTGGGAGGCCTGAGTTTCCGGCCCCGCCCAAGCCCGGCCGGTTGGCCCCTCAACCTGACAGCCGGCCCGGACCGCGCTAGAGTTATCGCATGCGCACGCGCCTGATCGCCAGCGTCCTGGTTATCTGTCTTTGCGCCGCCGGCTTCTGGTATGTCACCCGCGCGCCGGCCGGCCCCGCCCCCACGCCGCCGGCCGGCCCCACGCCCGATCTCTCCGGCTTCGCGCGCGCCCTGGCCCCGCGCGATTTCGCCTTCCCGCTGGACCACGGCCCGCACTTCGATTACCAGACCGAGTGGTGGTATTACACCGGCAACCTGACCGCCGAGACCGGCGAGCACTTCGGCTTCCAGCTCACCTTCTTCCGGCGCGGCCTCACGCCCGGCGCGCCCGCCGCGCCGGCCGGCCTGAGCACCAACCAGATCTACTTCGCGCACTTCGCCCTCACCGACGTGGCCGGCGGCCAGCACCGCGGCGTCGAGCGCTTCAGCCGCGGCGCGGGCGGCCTGGCCGGCGCCAGCGGCGCGCCCTTCCAGGTCTGGCTGGAGGACTGGCGGGCCGAGGCCCTCAACGCCGACGGCAGCGCCGTGCGCGTGCGCGCCCGCGAGGGCGACGCCCTGGGCCTGGACCTCGACCTGCGGGCCGTCAAACCGATTGTGGCCCACGGCGACCGGGGCCTGAGCCCCAAGAGCGAACAGCCCGGCAACGCCTCCTACTACCTCAGCTACACGCGCCTGGCGGCCGACGGGACGATCACGGCGCGCGGCCAGACCTTCCGCGTCAGCGGCTCGGCCTGGTTCGACCACGAGTGGAGCACCAGCGCCCTCGGCCCGCAGGGCCTGGGCTGGGATTGGTTCAGCCTGCAATTAAGCGACGGCCGCGAGCTGATGTTCTTCCAGATCCGGCGCGCCGACGGCGGGATCGAAGCGGTCTCCGGCGGCACGCTGGTGGAGCCGGATGGCCGGACCACGCGCCTGCCGGCCGCGGCCGTGCAGATCGACGTGCTTGCCACCTGGACCAGCCCGGCCACGCGCAGCCAATACCCGGCCCGCTGGCGGATCAGCGTCCCCGAGGCGCAGCTCGAGCTGGAGGTGGAGCCCTGGCTGCCGGCCCAGGAGATGCAGTTGACGTTTACGTACTGGGAGGGGGCGGTGAAGGTGACGGGCCTGAGCGCCGGCGCGCCGGTGGCCGGGGACGGCTACGTGGAATTGACGGGCTACAGCGGCAGCATGCAGGGCGTGTTTTAGTCCGCCGCCTCGATAAACTCCAGCACCCGCGCGTTGAAAGCCTCTGGCTGGTCCATGGGCGTGGCGTGGCCTGAATCCGCCGCCACCCAGGTCTGCGCGCCCCGCAGGCCGGCCGCCAGCGCCTCGCCGGCCGCGCGCGGCACGGTCTGATCACGGTCCCCCAGCACCACCAGCACCGGACAGCGGATCGTGCCCAGGCCGGCCCGCGCGTCAAAGCGGCGGATGGCCAGAATGGCCTCCCAATACGTGCGCTTGGGGTTCTGGCCCAGGCTGGCAATGGCGGCCGCCACCAGGGGGCGCTGTTCGGGCTTGGGGAACAAGCCTTCGGCGATAAAAGCGGCCACCCGCGGCATGGGCGCCGTCAGCAGCAGCCACAGGCGCTTGGCCACCCGCCCCGCGCCGCCGGCCGGCGCCTGATAGCGCGCAAAGGTGTTCACCAGCGTCAGCGAGCGGACCGCCTCCGGGCGCAGGATGCCCAGCGCGACCGCCACGCAGCCCCCCATCGAGAGGCCCACCACGTGCGCGGGCCCGCCCAGCTGCCGCAGCAGGCGCGCCACGTCGTCGGCCATATCCGGGATGGTCAGCCGGCCCGGATAGCGGGAGCGGCCATGGCCGCGCAAGTCCACGGTGATGACGCGGCGGCGCGCGGCGAAGGCCGGCACCTGCAGGGCCCAATCGCCGGCGCTTGAGCCCAGCCCGTGCAGGAAGAGCACGGGCGCCGCCGCCAGCCGGGAATCACCGGCAACCGCGTAATACATCGGATAGCCATTGATGTCGGCGTGGGGCATCGTCTCGCTCAGCACCGGCCGGGCGGGGCCGGCTTCACCGATAGCGTTCCTTGAAGTCGTCCGGCGCCACCGGCAGGATGATCTGGCCTTCCTCGGGGTCGCCCACCGGGGTGACGCGCTCGGGGTGCTGGTCGGCCAGGCAGGCCGTGTAGGCGGCGGCCAGCGCGTCCAGCTCGTCGTGCGTGCGCAGGCCGGGGAAGGTGAGCGTACCGGCGCGCAGGTGGTGGGGGGTGAGCTCCTCCACCGCCTCCATCGGATCGGGGACGTCCAGGCCCTCGTCGTACAGCACCAGCTGGCGCTGCAGCCGGCCCTCCAGCGTATCCTTGCGCAGCGGCCGCCGGCCGAGCAGGACCGTGAAACACCCGTGCGGGTGGACCTCCAGCAGGGCGCGCTCGCCCGCGGCGCCCGGCCGCCAGATCGGGTAGCCCAGATCACGCAGGGCCGCGTACAGCCGGAAGCCGGTCTGCATCCAGGCCGGCGCGCGGGCCGGATCGCCGGGCGTCAGGTACAGGCCGATGCCGTGCCGGCGCATTTCGTACTCGCAGACCTTGCAGTCGCGCCAGCCCTTGCCGTCGGCGGCCAGGCCGTAGCGCCGGCGGACGTCCGCGCGCGTCATCAGCCCGTGGTTGGGGCTCTGCGGCGCGTCCACGGCCACCACGTCCGGGCGGCGGCCCGTCACCAGATCCACCACCTCGTCGAAGCGGCCCTCGCCGCAGTCCTGGATGGCCAGTTTCTCGTCCAGCAGCGCGTAGGTGAACGGCCGGCGGCCGGCGGTGGTGTCGATGCCCAGGTAGAGTTTGCTCATGCCCCCGTCCTCGCTTCCACGAAGCGTCGCAGCAGCTCCGGGTCGCCTTTATAGGGCGGCAGCCACGGGCGCTGCTCGATCTCGCGCAGGACGCGCGGCAGGGATTTGCCCGTGGTCAGCAGGTGGGCGGCCACCAGGGGCCGGGCGCGGTGCCGGCCTTGTGGCCCGTGCAGCAGCACCCGCCGGCCGGCGCGGAGGGCGTGGTCGATGAAATCCACCCCCAGGTTGAGGTGCTCGAGGGTGTAGGCGCTCTCATCGGCCAGCGGCAGCCACAGCCAGGCCCAGGGGAGCGGGTCGGTGAACAGGGCCGGCGGCGCCGCCGCGATGGCGACCACGGCGCTCAGGCCGGTCTGGGCCTGGAACTCGCGCCAGCCCTCCACCACCAGGTCGCCGCCGGCGACGAAGACCGCGTCGGTCGCCCAGGTCATGCGGACGAGTATAGTGCAAGTCGCGGCCGCCCACCACCGGCCGGCCGTAGTAAAATCACATCATCCGCATCCCTCGGCGCCGCCGGCGCCGCCCATAACCCGTTTCCTTGCAGGAGGCATCCCCGTATGGCCGCCAAGAAGCCCATCAAGAAGGCCGCGCCCAAGAAGAAGGCCGCCCGGCCCAAGGCCGCGCCTTTCCGCCTGACCTATGCCACCATGTTCACGCCGCCCGAGGAGCTGCACACGCGCTACGAGAAGGCGCTGGCCCAGCTCAAGGGCCGGCTCGGCCAGGACCAGCCGATGCTGATCAACGGCCAGGACCGCTTCACGGAGGCCAAGTTCGAGGACCGCTCGCCCATCAACACCAACTGGGTGCTCGGCATCTTCCAGAAGGGCTCCGCCCAGGACGCCCAGGACGCGCTGGCGGCGGCCGCCGCCGCCTGGCCGAAGTGGGCGGGCCTGAAGTGGCAGGACCGCGTGCGCCTGGTGCGCAAGGCCGCGGCCCAGATCGAGAAGCGCGTCTACGAGATCGGCGCCGCGCTCTCGCTGGAGGTGGGCAAGAACCGCATGGAGGGCCTGGGCGACGCCCAGGAGACGGCGGACCTGATCTACTACGCCTGCGACCAACTGGAGGCCAACGGCGGCTACATCAAGGAGATGGGCCGCGATCCGCTGGTGGGCTTCAAGGCCACCAACACCTCCATCCTGCGCCCATACGGCGTGTGGGTGGTGATCAGCCCCTGGAACTTCCCCTTCGCCCTGGCCGGCGGCCCCACCGGCGCGGCGCTGGTGGCCGGCAACACCGTGGTCTTCAAACCCGCCACCGACACGCCCTGGACCGGCCGGCTGCTAGCCGAGTGCGTGCGTGACGCCGGCATCCCGGACGGCGTCTTCAACTTCGTCACCGGCCCCGGCAGCACCGTGGGCCAGACCCTGATCGACGACCCGCGCGTGGCCGGCATCACCTTCACCGGCTCGTACGACGTGGGCATGCACATCTATCGCAGCTTCGCGGCCGGCAAGTACCCGCGCCCGGTCATCGCCGAGATGGGCGGCAAGAACCCGTCCATCGTCACCAAGGGCGCCAACCTGGAAGACGCCGCCACCGGCATCGTGCGCTCGGCCTTCGGCCTGCAGGGCCAGAAGTGCTCGGCCAACTCGCGCATCTTCGTGGAGAACGCCGTCAAGGACAAGCTGCTGGCCAAGCTCCTGGACAAGACCCGCGCCATCGCCATCGGCGACCCGACCCTGCGCACCAACTGGCTGGGCCCGGTGGCCAACGCCAACCAGTACCGCGATTTCGGCGATTACTGCGAGGAGCTTTCCCAGGCCGGCACCATCCTGCACGGCGGCCACAAACTGACGGGCGTCAAAGACGGCCTGGATTACAGCCAGGGCTACTACTGCGAGCCGACCCTGGTGGACGGCGTGCCGGCCAGCCACCGCCTGTGGCAGAGCGAGATGTTCCTGCCCATCGCCATGGTGGAGGGCTTCGACGACCTGACCTACGCCCTGACGCGCGCCAATGACGTGGCCTACGGCCTGACCGCCGGCTTCTACGGCTCCAAGAAGGAGGCGGCCTGGTTCTTCGACCAGATCCAGGCCGGCGTCACCTACGCCAACCGCCCGCAGGGCGCCACCACCGGCGCTTGGCCGGGCTTCCAGCCCTTCGGCGGCTGGAAGGGCTCCGGCTCGTCCGGCAAGAACGGCGGCGGCCTGTACTACGTGCCGCTCTACATGCACGAGCAGATCCGCACCAACATCGAGCGCGCTTAAACCCACGGATCAAGCTAGACGAAGGGCGAACGACGGGGGCCTGGCCGGCGTCGTTCGCCCTTCGTCGTTTTTCCGCCCATGAGCCTTCGCAAGCGCCTGGCCAACTTCCTGGTCTTCATCGGGGCCATCGCCCTGCTGATCTTCATCTTGGACCTGACCTCGCTGCAGGACGTCCACCAGTGGGGGGCGCTGTTGGTGGGCCTGGCCGCGCTGGCGCTGGGGATCATGCTGCGGCCAGGCCGCGACCCTGTCCGGCCGCCCGCGGCGGCGGCCCCCGCCGCCAAGCCCGCCCCGACCCCGGCGCCCAAGCCGGCCGGCGCCCCGGCGGCGGCTAAAAGCGGACCACCGCCCAAGAAGGGCGGCCTGCCCGCCCTGTTCCGACCCAAGGCGCCCCCGCCCAAGGCGGCGCCCGCCCCGCCACCGCCACCGCCGCCGAAAAAGAGCGGCCTGGCCGGCCTGTTCCGCAAAGGCGGGTCCGCTCCGGCCGGCAAGGGGGCGCCGCCAGCCGGCAAAGGCGGGCCGCCAGCCCCGAAGAAGAAATGACCCTCTTCTCCGCCGGGCTGGATGGCGTCACCTTCCTCTCGCAGGGCTGCCGGCTGGTCGGCGGCCTGTACCGGGCCGCCGGCGCTACGCCGCGCCCCAGCGTGATCCTGCTCCACGGCCTGCCCGGCACCGAGCAGAACCTGGATATCGCCTACGGCCTGCGCGCAGCCGGGATCAACTGTCTGTTCTTCCATTACCGCGGCTGCTGGGGGAGCGCCGGCGTCTACAACCTGGCCGGCCTGGCCGACGACGTGCGCGCGGCCGCCGATTGGCTCACCGCCCAGCCCTGCGTGGATCCCGCGCGGCTGGCCCTGGTGGGCTACAGCCTGGGCGGCCACCTCACGCTGGCCGCCGGCGCCGCCGACCCGCGCTACAAGGCGCTGGCCGCGCTCTGCCCGCTGATCGACCCGGCCGCCCAGCCTTTGGACGCGGCCACCTTCGCCGAGTTCGCCGAACTGCTGAACGGCCTCACCGGCGCGGAGCTGCAGGCGCAGTGGGCGGCCCTGCCGCCGATCCCGCCCCTGGCCGGCCAGCTGGCGCGCCGGCCCCTGCTGCTGGTCACGGCCGGCCAAGACGCCTATTTCCCGCCGGCGCATTATCAGCACTTCCCTGGCGACCTGGCCTCGGTCACCTGGTGGCGTTTTCCGACCGCCGATCACGTTTTTAGCCATGATCGGCCCAGCCTTGTGCAGACTATCGTCGGCTGGCTCCAGAAAGTCTTATAATTAAGCACGGCTTGGCTGCGCCCATCCCGCCCACATCAAAACGACCCGGCGGCGCCGCCCTTGGTCGCTGACGCAGGCCACAACCTAATTACTGCCATCTCATCAATTCAGTGGAGTTTCCAACCAATATGTCCCGTTTGTCCAACCTCGAAGTGGGGGTCTTTGTGGACGTCGCCTACCTGGCCCGCAACGGCGGCTATGGCATGCGCTACGACGTCTTGCGCGAGTTCGCCTGCCGCGACGGCGCCGAGCCGCTGCGCCTCAACGCCTACGTCGCCTACGACGCCGAACGGGCCGACGAGGACCCCGGCTACCGCGACGGCCAGGACCGCTTCTATTCGCTCCTGCGCGACTTCGGCTACAAAGTAATCCCGCGCAGCATCCAGTGGGAGACGGATGAGGGCGGCAACCGCTACGGGCGCGCCAACGCCGCCCTGCACCTGGCCGTGGACGCCCTGCTGCAATCCGAGAAGCTGGACCGCGTGTTGATCGCCACCGGCGACGGCGACTTCACCCAGGTGGTGCGCGCCCTGCAGGCCCGCGGCTGCCGGGTGGAGGTGCTGGCCTTTGACAACGTCTCCACCGAACTGCGCCGCGAAGCTGATCTGTATCTGTCCGGCTATCTGGTGCCCAACCTGCTGCCCGTCCAGGCGGCGCGCGACCTGCCGCCGTGGGGCGAGATCGGCTCGCGCGTGCGCGGCATCTGCTACGCCCACGCCGGCAAGGGCTACGGCTTCCTGCGCTATCTCAAGGCGCTCTCAGCCGACCTATGGAAGACCGATTCGCGCCAGGCGGATTCGCCGTACGGGAGCGTCTTCTGCCACGACTCACAGCTGCCCCTGGACGTCACGCCCGCCGAGCTGCCCAGCCGCCACCACGTCTTCGAGTTCGAGCTGGCGCGGGCCGAGGGCCGCGAGAACAGCCTGCAAGCCGCCAACGTCCAACTGGTCAGCCCGCGCCGGCGCGATGACCGCGAGCGGACCGAGCGGTCTGACCGCGCCGAGCGGCCGGAGCGGGGCGAGCGCGGCGCGGAGCGCTTCGGGCGCGGCCGGGTGCCCTACGAGCTCAAATCGCCGGAGGAGCAGCTGGCCTCCTACGAGCCCAAGATCACGTTCGACAGCTGACAGGATGCCATGAGCACCAAACTCATGCCGCTGGCCGAAGCCATCGCCGCGCACGTCCACGACGGCGACCTGGTTTACGCCGCCGGCTTCACCCACCTGATCCCCTTTGCGGCCGCGCACGAGATCATCCGCCAGGGCCGGCGCCGGCTGATCCTGGCGCGCGCCACGCCCGATATCATCTACGACCAGATGGTGGCGGCCGGCTGCGCCGAGAAGCTGATCTTCTCCTACTCGGGCAACCCCGGCGTCGGCTCGCTGCGCGTGGTGCGGGCCGAACTGGAGGCCGGCCGGCTGGCCTACGAGGAATACTCGCACTTCGCCATGATCACGCGCCTGACGGCCGGCGCGGCCGGCCTGCCCTTCCTGCCGATGCAGTCCGTGGGCACGCAGGACCTGGCGCGCGCCAACCCGCAGTACCGGACCGTGACCTGCCCGTACACGGGCGCGGTCCTCAACACGGTGCCGGCCCTCCAGCCGGATGTCGCCATCCTGCACGTCCAGCGCGCCGATGCCCACGGCAACGCCCACATCTGGGGCATCCTGGGCGAGCAGAAGGAGGCGGCCTTCGCGGCCCGGCGCGTGATCGTCACGGCCGAGGAGATCGTCGACGAAGCCGTCATCCGCTCGGACCCCAACCGCACGCTCATCCCGGCCATGGCCGTCACCGCCGTCTGCCACGTGCCGTACTGCGCGCACCCTTCCTACACCCAGGGCTACTACGACCGCGACAACGCCTTCTACCTCGAGTGGGACAAGGTCTCGGCCGCGCCGGAGAGCGTGGCCGCCTGGCTGCAGGAATGGGTGTACGGTGTGCCGGACCGGGCCGCCTACTGGGCCAAGCTCGGGCCGGAAACCCACGCCCGCCTGGCCGTCAAACCGCGCTGGAGCGAACCCGTCAACTACGGAGAGTTCTGAGCCGCCATGCTCGAGCAAGTCGACCTCGACCAGGCCCTCTCGAAAGCGCAGTACAAGAAGCGGCTGCCCGCCCTCCAGCGCCGGCTGTACGACCTGGAGCACGCCGTCTTCACCCTCGGCATCCCGGTCATGGTGGTGCTGGAAGGCTGGGCGGCGGCCGGCAAAGGCGGCACCATCAACACCCTGGCCGAGCACCTGGACCCGCGCGGCTTCCGCGTGGTGCCCATCTCCCCGCCGCGCACGGCCGAGACGCGCTATCCCTGGCTGTGGCGCTTCTGGCTCAAGGTGCCGGCCCACGGTCAGATGGTGGTCTTCGACCAGTCCTGGTACCGGCGGGTGCTGATCGACCGGGTGGCCAAGCGCGTGCGCGGCCGCGGGCTGGAGGACGCCTTCCAGGACATCCAGGAGTTCGAGGAGATGCTGGCCGCCGACGGCACGCTGATCCTCAAATTCTGGTTCCACCTCAGCCGGCGGGAGCAGGGCCGGCGCTTCAAGAAACTGCTCAAGGACGAGCTGACCGCCTGGCAGGTCACCGAGGAAGACGCCCTGCAGCACAAGCGCTATGACCGCTACCTGGAGGCGGCCGAGGCCATGCTGGCGCGCACTGATTCGCCGCACGCGCCCTGGGTGATTGTGCCGGCCACCGACCGTTACTACCCGCGCGTGGCCGTCTTCGAGGCGCTCATCCGCGCCCTGGAGGTCCGCCTGGGCGATCAGGCCCCGCCGCCGGCCGCCGGCGGGAAGGAGGCCGACGATGCTTGAGAAAGTTGACCTCAGCCTCAAGCTGACGCGCGGCGAGTATGACGAGCAGGTGGACACCCTGCAGAACCGCCTGCACCTGCTGGGCTACCAGGTCTACCGGCAGAAGCGGCCGGTGGTGCTGGTCTTCGAGGGCTGGGACGCGGCCGGCAAGGGCGGCGCCATCAAGCGCCTGACCGAGCGGCTGGACCCGCGCGGCTATGTGGTCTGGCCCATCGCCGCGCCGCAGGGCGACGACAAAGTCCGCCACTACCTGTACCGCTTCTGGCGCCGCCTGCCGGAAACCGGCCAGATCGCGATCTTCGACCGCTCCTGGTACGGGCGCGTGCTGGTGGAGCGCGTGGAGGGCTTCTGCGCGCCGGCCGCCTGGCAGCGGGCCTACAGCGAGATCAACCAGTTCGAGCGCGAGCTGACCGACTTCGGGGCCGTGGTGCTGAAGTTCTGGCTGCACATCAGCCAGGCCGAGCAGCTGCGCCGCTTCAAGGCCCGCGAGCGCACCGCCTACAAGGCCTGGAAGATCACGGACGAGGATTGGCGCAACCGCGGCAAGTGGGAGGATTACGAGCAGGCGGTGGAGGACATGCTGCGCAAGACCAGCACCTATCGCGCCCCGTGGACGGTGGTGGAGGCCAACGACAAGCTTTACGCGCGCATCAAGGTCCTCCAGACCGTGGTGGACAAGCTTGCCCAGGAGCTGGACGACCGCTGAGGCGGCCGGCCAGACCCACGGCCAGGGGCCAGCGGTCATGATCCCCTTTGACGATTTCGGCGGCGCCGGCCCGCTCTTGCACTTCGCCCACGCCAACGGCTACCCGCCGGGCGCGTACACGCCCCTGCTGGAACAGTTGACCCCGGCCTATCACGTCCTGGCCGCCCGCGCCCGCCCGCTCTGGCCGGGGTCGGCGCCGGCCGGCTTCCAGTCCTGGCAGCCGCTCACCGAGGACCTGATCGCCTTCCTGGACGCGCACCATGCGCGCGGCCTCGTGGGCATCGGACATTCCATGGGTGGGGTCAGCACGCTGGACGCGGCCCTGCGCCGGCCGGAGCTGTTCCGCGCCCTGGTGCTGATCGACCCCGTCATCTTCCGCCAGCGCTTCATCTGGGGCTGGCAGATCTTGAAGACCCTGGGGATCGGCGACCGCCTGCACCCGCTCATCCCCGGCACCCTGCGCCGCCGGCGCGTCTTTCCCTCGGTCGACGAGATGTTCGCCCGCTACCGCCGCGCGCCGGTCTTCAGCCGCATCGACGACCGCGGCCTGCGCGCCTACACGGAGGCCCTGGCTCGGCCGCGCCCGGACGGCCAGGTGGAGTTGGCCTATTCGCCCGAATGGGAGGCCGCCATCTACCGGCACGGCCCGCTGAATCTATGGGGCCGGATGGCCGCGCTGCACCTGCCCCTGCTCGTGATCTACGGCGCCGAGTCCGACACCTTCCAGGCCGCGGCCGTCACCAAGATGGCGCACCGCATCCCGCACGCCAGTTTCGTGGCGGTGCCGGCCGCCGGCCACCTCGTACCGCTCGAACGGCCGCAGGCCGTGGCCGAAGCCATCCAGGCTTTCCTCGTCTAGCCGCCTGTGGCTATCGTCCGCTGCCTGGCCCGCCCCCGCTGATGAGCGTCATCGACCTAGCCGGCCTGTATCTGGGGCTGACTCTGGGCCTGGGCGCAGCCCTGACGGCCCTGGCCATCTGGATCGGGCGGCGCTGGCGCACCCGCGGCGGCCCGTCACTGGTGGCCTACCTCAGTCTGGTGGCGGCCGAATTGCTCGTAGACGGCGCCGGTTTTCTGAGCGGCTCGCCGGCGGCGGCCGCCGCCTGGGGCCGGCTGGAATGGCTTTTTACGGCCCTGGCGCCGGTCGCCCTGCTGTTGTTCGTCGTCGAGTACAGCGGCCGCGAGAATTGGGTGTGGCGGCCGCGCCGGCTGGCGGCCTTGCTGCTGATCCCGCTCCTCACCCAGGTCGTCGTCTGGTTTGGGCCGGCCGCCTGGCTCTCCGGACTGGCCCCCGAGGATTTTGCGGCGCTGGGCCCCTTCTGGGTTCCGGCCGGCCACGCCAGCGGCTATTGGACCTGGGCGCACGCCCTCTATGGCGCGGGGCTGCTGCTGATCGCCGTCAACTACGCCGGCGTCATCTTCCTGCGCGCCCAGGGCCGCTATCGCCAACAGGCCTTGCTGCTGCTCGGCCCTCTGGTGGGTCTGGCCGGCGTGAGCGCCCTGGACGTGCTCGGCGTCCTCGCCTGGCCGTGGTTCGAGTTCGCGCCATGGGGGCTGGCGCTGGTGGGCGGCGTGCTGGCCTGGATGTTCGTGCGCCAGATGCCGCTGGGCTTGATCCCATTGACGCTCGTTCAGGCCATCGACCTGGCGCCGGACGCCGTCCTGATCCTCGATCCAGCCTGCCAGATCCTGTTCATCAACCCAGCGGCGGCGGCCGCTTTTGGGATCGAGGCCGGCGCGGTCAGCGGCCGGCCCAGCCAGGCGGTGCTGCCGCTCTGGCCGGCCCTGCTGCCCCTGCCGGCGGCCGGCGAGACCCGCCGGGCCGAAATCGCGGGCCTGGCCGCCGGCGCCGCACGCTGGTGGGACAGCCGCATGCTGGGCCTGACGGACCAGCATCGCAACCTGAGCGGCTACCTGATCTTCCTGCGTGACGTCACCGACCGCAAACAGGCCGAGCAGCGCCTGGCCTTGCAGCACAGCCTGGCGCGGCTGCTGGCCGAGGCGCGCGTCGAGGCCGCCCCGGACGAGATCATGGCCGAGGCGCTGCGCCTGGTGGGCCAGCACCTGGGCTGGGAGGTCGGCGAGTATTGGGGCGCCGACGCGGACCAGGTGGAACTGCGCTACGTGGCCGGCTGGCAGGCCGCCGGCCTGCAGGCCGACCTGTGGGCGGCCAGCGCGCGCCTGCTGCGGGTGTGGCGCGGCGAGGGCCTGTTGGGCCAGGTGTGGGCGGAGCGGCAGCCGCGCTGGAGCGCCGATGTGCGCGCCGAGCCGGATTTCCTGCGCCTGGCGGCCGCCGAGGAGGCCGGGCTGCGCAGCGCGCTCGCCTTTCCGCTGGTCACGGGCGACCATAGCGCCGGCGTGTTGATCTTCTTCGGCCGGACGGCCCAGCCGCCGGAGGCCACCTTGCTGGACGTGCTGGCAGCGGCCGGCGCCCAACTGGGACAATACCTGGAACGCTGGCAGGCCGGCCAGGCCCTGCGCACCCGCGCCCGGCAGGTGGCGCTGCTCAACGACATCACCATGGCGGCCATCCAGCCCGACGATCTGCCGGCCATGCTCCAGACGCTGGCGGACCGGCTGGGGGAACTGCTGGCGGCCGATGGCTGTTACCTGCTGCTGTGGGATGAGGCCCGTCAGTTGACCATCCCCATGGCCGCCTATGGCCCCATGCGCGCCACCTATCGCCAGACCGGCCGGCCGCTGCCGGATGAGCCCACGGTCACGGCCGCCGTCCTGCGCGCCGGCCAGCCGATCGTCATCGACGACGTCTTCAACACTCCCTACCTCAGTCAGCGGATTGCGCACCAGTTTCCAACACGCTCCATGCTCGGCCTGCCCCTGATCGCGGACGGCCAGAAACTGGGGGCGGCGCTGGTCTCCTTCGAGACCCCGCACACCTTCTCGCCAGCCGAGGTGGCGCTGGGCGAGCAGGCCGCCCGCCAGGTTGCCCTGGCGGTGGCCAAGGCCCGGCTGCTGGAGGCGGAGCGCGAACAGCGCCAGGTGGCGGAGGCCCTGCGCGAGATCGGCGCCGTGCTCAGCGCCCACCTGAAGGTCGAGGCGATCCTGGAGCGGCTGCTGGAATTGATCAACGCCGTCGTCCCCTACGATGCCGGCACGGTGATGGCGCTGGAGGCTGGCCGGGCGTATGTCTTGCAAACCCGCGGCTACGAGCAGTTCGGGCCGGAGGCTTCCGCCGGCGTGCGCCAGGTCGCTTTCGACCTGGTCGCCACCCCAAACCTGGAGCGCTTGGTGGCTACGGGCCGGCCCTTGATCGTGGCGGACACCGCCGCCGAACCGGGCTGGGTGACCTCGGACCCGTCCTCCGCCATGCGCTCCTGGATTGGCGCGCCCGTGCTGATCGGCGGCCAGGCCGCCGCCTGCCTGGCCCTGAGCAAACAGCCGCCGGGGTTTTACCAGGCCTTTCACGCGGAGCGGCTGTCCAGCTTCGCGGCGCAGACCGCCATTGCCCTGGAGAACGCGCGCCTGTTCCAGGCGGCCGTGGACGCCGCGCACCGCCGGGAATTGCTGCACCTGGCCAGCCAGGCGATCAGCGCGGCCACCACCGACCTCGCTCAACTGGCCGCCGCCATCCACCGGGCCGCCGGCCAACTCTTGCCGGTGGACGCCCTGCACATCGTGCTGGTGACGGCGGCCACGGGCGAAACCGAGGCGATCTACCCGGCCACGAGCGACCCGCGCTGGCCCGGGGCGCGCCTGGCCGGCCGCGCCATCACCCAGGGGGGCTCGCTGCGGATCGACTCTTTCCAGCAGTTCCTGGCGGACGAATATCCGGCCGAGGATCACAGCCAGGCGGCGGCGCGCTCCGGCCTGGCCGTCAGCATGCGCGTGCAAGACCGGATCACGGGCGCGCTCTGCGTCCTGACTGCCCGCCCGCGGGCCTACAGCGCCGACGACCAGCAGTTGTTTGAATTATTGGCCGCCCAGGCGGCCGTGGCTATTGAAAACGCCCAACTGCTGGCCCGGGTCCAGCAACTGGCCATCGTCGACGGCTTGACCGGCCTGTATAATCGCCGGCACTTCTTCGCGCTGGCCAGCCGGGAATGGGAACGTGCGCGGCGGACCGCGGGCGTCCTGGCGGTGCTGATGATTGACCTGGATCATTTCAAGCTGGTCAACGATTCCTACGGCCACGCCGTCGGCGACCTGGTGCTCCGCCAGGTGGCGGCGCTGTGCCGGGAGGCGCTGCGCCAGGTGGATGTGATCGCCCGCTACGGCGGCGAGGAGCTGATCGCCCTGCTGCCGGACACGCCCCTGACCGAGGCCCGTCGGGCGGCCGAGCGGCTGCGCCGGCAGGTGGCCGCCGCGTCGTTTCCCAGCCCGCACGGCGGGCTGGCACAGACGATCAGCATCGGTGTGGCCGCCCGGCACGGCCCGACTGATGCGGAGAGCCTGGACGACCTGATCGACCAGGCGGATCAGGCGCTCTATGCCGCCAAACAACAGGGCCGCAACCAGGTGATCAGCGCCTGGCCGGCCACCGATTGAGCGAAAGGCTTGCCATGTCATACTCGCCCGCCGAACTGATGACCATCAACGCCGCGCGCCTGCTGCGCGACGGCGACGTGGTGTTTGTGGGGGTCGGCCTGCCCAACCTGGCCTGCAACCTGGCCCGCCGCACCCACGCGCCCAACCTGACCATGATCTACGAGGCCGGCGTGATCGGGGCCCAGCCGGCCCGTCTGCCGCTCTCCATCGGCGACCCCACCCTGGTGGCCGGCTCCGCGGCCATCTGCTCGATGTACGAGATCTTCGCCTTCTACCTGCAGCGCGGCCTGATCGACGTGGGTTTCCTGGGCGGCGCGCAGATCGACCGCTACGGCAACGTCAACGCCACCGTCATCGGCCCGTACGCCCAGCCCAAGGTGCGCCTGCCCGGTTCGGGCGGCAGCGCCGAGATCGCGGCCTGGGCCAACCGCACCTACTTCATCACCCCCCACCAGAAGCGGCGTTTCCCGGAAACATGTGATTTCGTCACCGGGGCCGGCTTCCTGAGCGGGCGCGCCGCCCGGCAGGCCAGCGGGGTGCGCGGCGGCGGCCCGCACGCGGTCGTCACCGATCTGGGCATTCTGGAGCCGGACGAGGCCGGCGAGTTGGCGCTCGCGGCCCTGCACCCCGGCCGCACCCCGGCCGAGGCCGTGGCCGCCACCGGCTGGCCGCTCAAGGTGGCCCGGGAACTGCGCGAGACCGCGCCGCCCACCGCCGAGGAACTGCGCCTGCTGCGCGAAGAGCTGGACCCGCAGGGCATCTATCTCAAGGGCGCGGCGTAGAGCCGCGCGCCAGCTCGGCGCGCCCCGTTCTGTTCCGTCCCGGCCGGCTGGTTTTCACAAAACCGGCCGGCCGGCGTTATATCTCATAGAAGCAACCAAGCGCCGGCGGGCCAGCACCCGCCCGGATAGGACGGCCCAGCCGCAATGACCAAACCCGCCTTCGCCGCGCTGGTGGAACGCCACAGCGCCGAGCTCTTCGCCTACTTGTTCCGCCTGACGCGGGACGAGGCTGACGCCCAGGACTGCCTGCAGGAGGCCTACCTGCGCGCCCACCGCGCCTACGGCCGGCTGGACGAAGGCGCCAACCTGCGCGCCTGGCTGTACCGCATCGCCACCAACGCCGCCTTCTCGCACCTGCGCCGGCGGCGGCGCGAGGCCGCCTGGCGGGCGCCCGCCGATGAACGCTGGCCGGCCGCCGACCCTTCACCTCCGGAACAGGCCGCCCGCCGCGCGCAGCTGGCGGCCCTGGCCGGGGCCGTGGAGCGCCTGCCGGCCCAGCAGCGGGCCGCGCTGGTCCTCCGGCAGTCGCAGGGCCTGAGCTACGCTGAGACGGCCGCCGCCCTGGGCTGCTCGGAAGACGCCGCCCGCGCCAACGTGTATCAGGCGTTGAAGAAACTCAAAGAGGTATTCCGCGATGTCACCCAAGACGAAATTTGACCTGGCCCTGGCTGACGTGTTGGCCGCGCCCAGCGCCGCCGCCACCGCCCGCGCGCAGACCGCCCTGCGGCAGCGTCTTTCGGCCGCCCAGCCGCCGGCCATCTGGTACGACCTGCTGCCCGAAACCCCGGTGGGGCCGCTGTGGGTGGCCGTCTCCGAGGCCGGCCTGGCCGCCGTGCACTACGGCGCGGACCCGCGCGCCTGGCTGGCCAGCCTGCGCCGGCGCGGCTACGGAGCGCCCGAGCGCAGCGCCGAGCAGACCGCGGCCTGGCGGACCCGGCTGGCCGCCTACTTGCGCGGCGAGGCGCGGACCCTGCCGCCGGCCGTGGACTGGCGCGGCGTCACCGCTTTCCAGCGCCGTGTGCTGGAGGCGGCCGGCGCCATCCCGCGCGGCGGCGTGCTCACCTACCGCGAGCTGGCGGCGCGCCTGGGCCAGCCGCGCGCCGCCCGGGCCGTGGGCCAGGCCCTGCGCCGCAACCCGGTGCCCATCGTCCTGCCCTGCCACCGCGTGGTGGCCGCCGACGGCGGCCTGCGCGGCTACCTGGGCAAACACGGCGTCCAGACCAAAGCCTGGCTGCTGCAACTCGAGGGCGCCCGGCTGTAGCCGCCAAATCCCATTCGTCCGACAAAGCCGCAAATCGGTCTGAGTTTGGTATATTTCCGTATTCCGTTAGGCTATTTAGGTATCCGACTAAAGGAGTATTGTATTGTTCCCGTTTTTGCCTTATAAAATTCATATCACTCGCCGTCCGGCCGGCGGCGCGTGACTGGGGTAACCGGTAAATAGCGTTTCAGGAGTACTCGGCCATGAAAAGCGTATCCCTTTCCGCCCAGAACGTCGCCGCCCAGTCCGTGGCCCTGCGCCTGGTGGTGCTGCCCGGCGAGGTTTACCGTCTGCCAGAGGCCGGCCAGCGCCTGCGCGTGGCGGCCGGCCAGGCCTGGCTCTCCCTGCAGGGCCGGGACCTGGTGCTGACCGCCCAGGAGAGCACCCGGCTGCCGGTCAGCGCGGAGGCCGCCCTGATCTCGGCCGTCGGCCCGGCGCCCATCACCGTGGAGCTGCTCAACTAACATGCCGGCCGGTTTAGACGACATCGATCGCAAGATCCTGGACCTGCTGCGGCAGGACGCGCGCCGGACCAACGCCGCCCTCGGCGAGGCGGTGGGTTTGACGGCGCCCTCCGTCTTCGAGCGCATCCGCAAGCTGGAAAAGCGCGGCGCGCTCAAAGGCTACACGGTGCGGGTGGATGAGGCCGCCCTGGGCAAGACCCTGACGGCCTTCATTCGTCTCACCGCCGCCTACGACGAACGGCACGACCCCGGCCTGCGCGCCATCAGCCAGGACCCGGACGTGCTGGAGCTGTACAGCGTGGCC
Source organism: Anaerolineales bacterium (assembly GCA_016789165.1). GTDB lineage: Bacteria > Chloroflexota > Anaerolineae > Anaerolineales > UBA6663 > SpSt-583. Next base: position 19,902 of record JAEURL010000422.1, read on the forward strand.
GGCGAGGATTGTTTCCTGATCAAAACCCGGGCCAGCGACCCGGCCGACCTGCAGGCCCTGATCAACCGCATCCGCGGCCATATCACCGTCCAGCGCAGCGTGACCATGATCGTGCTGGATACGCTCAAGGAGAACTGACGCGCATGACCCCCGCCGAGCGCCAGACCAAGATCGAGGCCTACGGCCGCGCGGCCGAGGAGCTGGAGGCCGTCCTGCGCGAGCTGCCGCCGGCCATGTGGACCTGGCGGCCGGCGCCGGACCAGTGGACGGTGCACGAGATCGCCGTCCACATCGCCGACAGCGAGGCCAACAGCTACGTGCGCGCCCGGCGCTTCATGGCCGAGCCGGGCAGCGGCCTGATGGCGTACGACGAGATGGCCTGGGCGCGGGCGTTGGATTATCATGCCCAGAGCGTGGCCGAGGCCGTGGAGCTGTTCCGGGTCCTGCGCCGCAGCACCTATCACCTGATCAAACGCCTGCCCGCCGCCGCGTGGGCGCACACCGCCGAGCATCCCGAAAATGGCCGGATGACCCTGGACGACTGGCTCGTGATCTACGAGCGCCATGTCCGTGATCACGCCGCCCAAATGCGCGTGGTGCGCGCCGCCTGGGAACAGGCCGGCCGCCCGTAAGCGAGCTGTCCGCCGCCGCCCGAACGCGCGCGGCCAGCGCGCGTTTTTTATTTCAGGTGCCCATGTATCTGCCCAAACACTTCCACGAAACCGACCCGGCCGTGCTGCACGAGTTCATGCGCGCCCACAATTTCGCCACGCTGGTGACGGTGGTGGACGGCGCGCCCTTCGCCACCCACCTGCCGCTGACAACCGAGGCCGCGCCGGAAGGGGTGCGGCTGTACGGCCATGTGGCCAAGGCCAACCCGCAATGGCCGACGCTGGCCGAACAGCGCGAGGCGCTGGCCATCTTCGCCGGCCCGCACGCCTACATTTCGCCGGCGCTGTACGAGCAGCGCCAGAGCGTGCCCACCTGGAACTACCTCGCCGTCCACGCCTACGGGCCGGTGCGCGTGATCACGGAGGCCGCGGAGGCCGAGGCCGTGCTGCGCCGCCTGATCCAGCGCCATGAGCCGCCCTATCACGCGCAGTGGGAAGACCTGTCCGAGCGCTACCGGGCCGGCATGCTGGGTGGGATCGTGGCCTTCGAGTTGACGGTCAGCCGGCTGGAGGGCAAGTTCAAGCTCAGCCAGAACCGCACGCCGGCCGAGCAGCGCACTATCATCGCCGCCTTGGAGCCGCTGGGCGATCCGGACAGCCTGGAGCTGGCCGGCCGCATGCGGCGCAATCTTGATCAGCGGGAGGCCGTATGAAACTCAAAGACTGGGGCGCTTTCGCCCTGCTGGGCGTGATTTGGGGCTCGTCGTTCCTGTGGATCAAGGTTGGCCAGGGCGAGCCCCTGCTCGGCCTGGCGGTGCCGGCCGGCGCCACCGCCTTCAGCCCGTTCCTGCTGGTGGCCTTCCGCCTGCTGTTCGGCCTGCTGGGGATGGTGGTGGTGCTGGCCTGGCAGCGGCCGGCCCTGCCGCGCGACCCGCGCACCTTGCTGGCCTTCCTGTTCATGGGCGTCTTCAATACCGCCCTGCCCTTCGTGCTGATCACCTGGGGCGAGACCCTGATCGATTCAAGCCTGGCCTCGATCCTCAACGCCACCGTTCCGCTCTTCACCATCCTCTTCGCGCATTTCTGGCTGCACGACGAGAAGATCACGGCCTCGCGCCTGGTCGGGCTGGCGGTCGGCTTCGGCGGCGTGGTGATCCTGGTCAGCCGCGACCTGGCGCCCGGCGGCCTGGGCGGGAATATCTGGGGCCAGGCGGCCGTCATCGCCGCCGCCGTGAGCTACGCCGTGGCCCTGACCTTCTCGCGCCGGTATTTGCGCAACCAGAAGCCGGCCGTGCAGTCCTTCATGGTGCTGCTCTTCGCCGACGCGCTGTTGTGGGTGGCCACGCCGGTGGCCCAGTGGCCGCTGACCCTGCCCACCTCGCCGCTGGCCTGGTTCGCCGTGGCCTGGCTGGGGCTGCTCGGCTCGTGCGTGGCGTACTTGCTCTTCTTCCACCTCAACAACGCCTGGGGGCCCACGCGCGCCTCGCTGGTCACCTACACCTTCCCGGTGATCGGCCTGCTGCTGGGCGTCGCCCTGTTGGGCGAGCGCCCGGACTGGCGCCTGCTGGCCGGCTCGGCGCTGGTGATCAGCGGCATCGTGGCCGTCAACGCGCGCTCGCTGTGGCAATCCCTGCGGCCGGCGCCGGCCCCGCTGGGCCCCGGCGAGCACGGGGCCGCCGTGCGGAATTGACGCGCGGCCGATTTGGTGAAAGGCAAACCCATGACCACCGCCTCCTCAATCCCGGCCCGCCCAACCCGCCTGCCCGCGGCCGTGCTCCTCAGCCTGGCCGCCGTCTACGTGATCTGGGGCTCCACCTACTTCGCCATCCGCGTGGCGGTGGCCGCCTGGCCGCCCCTGCTCATGGTGGGCACCCGCTTCATCGCCGCCGGCACGATCCTGTTCGCCATCATGCTCTGGCGCGGCGCGGCCCTGCCCACGCCCCGGCAGTGGCTGAACGCGGCCATCATCGGGCTGCTCCTGCTGGGCGGCGGCAACGGCTTCGTCACCATCGCCGAACAGTGGGTGTCCTCCAGCCTGGCGGCCGCCATCGTGGCCACCGCCCCGTTGTGGGTGGCGCTGCTCTCGGGCCTGCTCGGGCAGTGGCCCTCGCGGGCGGAATGGCTGGGCATCGCCATCGGTTTCACGGGCGTAGTGCTGCTGAACCTGGAGGGCGAGATGCGCGCCAACCCGCTGGGGGCGTTGGCCCTCATCGCGGCGCCCTTGTGCTGGTCCGTGGGGTCGGTGCTCAGCCGGCGGCTCAGCCTGCCGGACGGCCCGATGGGCACCGCCGCCGAAATGCTCACCAGCGGCGTGGTGCTGACTCTGATTGGCTGGCTGAGCGGCGAGCATCTGGCCGCCCTGACCGCGCCGGCGGTGGGCGCCTGGCTGTACCTGGTGGTCTTCGGCTCGCTGGTGGCCTTCAGCGCCTACATGTACCTGATCCGCACCGTGCGGCCGGCGCTGGCGCTCAGCTACACCTACGTCAACCCCGTGATCGCGGTCGCGTTGGGCGCGGCCTTGGGCGGCGAATCCTTGACCGGCGTCGGCCTGGCCGGCATCGGCGTGATCCTGGTAGGCGTGATCTGCATCCTGCTGGCCCGCAGCGCGGCCGCGCGCCCGGCCCCGGCGCAGGCCGGCGGCCAACCGGAGCCGGTGCCAGAGAGCGGAGACTGACCACCGCCTTTCCCGGGCTGACCGAGCGCCTGGCCTGTGGGCCAGGCGTTTTTATTTTCCAACGCCGGGTTTAGCAGACTCTCATGCCGGCGCCGCGCCTTTGGCGGTAAAAAGTCCCCAACTGCCGTTTTCAGGAGGTCCATATGCCCCGCTTCCAACAGCTCAGCCGGCGTGAATTCCTGGGACAGATGGGGCGCGGCACCGTGGCCCTGGTGGCTGAACTAGCCTTTGGCCCAGCCCGCAATGTGCTGGCCATCGCGCTGGGCGGCAGCAGCCTGGCCGCCGCCTGCGCCGCCGCGCCGGGGGCCGACCCCACCGCCACGGCCGGCCCCACCCTGGCGCCAGCCGACCCCACGGCCACCGCGCCGGCGCCGACCCCCGCCCCCACCGGGACCACGGCGCGGCCAACCGCCCCGCTCGCCACGGCGACGGCCGGCCTGGGGCTCCTCACCTATCTGCCCATCGCGGCCGGCGTCGCCAATGCCTACGTGCTGGTGCGCGGGGAGGAGGCCGCCATCGTGGACACCGGCCTGCCCGGCAACGGCGCGAAGTTCGCGGCGGCGCTGGAGACGCTCGGCTTAGGCTGGGCGGCCGTCAAGCACCTGATCCTCACGCACTATCATCGCGACCATGTCGGCAGCATGGGGGAGGTGCTGACCGCGGCCGAGGCGGCCGCCGTGTACGCCGGCGCCGCCGACATCCCCTTCATCGAATCGGCGCGCGCCATCACGGCGGTGGGCGATCAGGCCGAGGTGTTCGGCCTGCAGATTGTGGCCACGCCCGGCCACACCGAGGGCCACATCTCGGTCTATGATCCGCTCGGCGCGGCCCTGATCACGGGCGATGCGCTCAACAACCTCAACGGCCAGCTCAGCGGCCCCAACCCGCAGTTCACGCGCGATATGCCCACGGCGCTGGAGAGCGCGCGCAAGCTGGCCGGCCTGGCCTACGAGCGCGCCTACTTCGGGCACGGCACGCCCCTCGAGAGCGGCGCCGCGCAGGCGGTGGCGGCTCTGTTCCCGCCCTAGGGCCGGCCTCAGCCCTTGTACTCGCGCACGATGCTCAGGTTCTGGCTGACCATGCGCCGCGCGCGCCGGTCGGCCTCGGCCTTGATCCGCGCCTCGTCCAGCGTCAGCAGCTCCCCGTTGCGGTAGATCAGCCGGCCGTCGACGATGACGTGCGTCACGTCGCTGCCGCGCGCCGCGTGGACCAGATTGGCCACCAGGCTGTGGCGCGGGTAGAGGTGCGGCCGGTCCAGATCGAACAGCACGAGATCGGCGGCGCGGCCCGGCGCCAGCACGCCCGACTCCGCAAACCCCATCGCCCGCGCGCCGTTGGCCGCGGCCATCCGCAGCGGCCGGTCGCCGGCCAGCGTCTCGGCGTCGCGCGTCTGATACTTCTGCAGCAGCGGCGCGAAGCGGATGACGGCCTTCATGTCCATATCGCTGTTGGAGCCGGGGCCGTCCGTGCCCAGCGCCACGTTGACGCCGGCCGCCAGGAGCGGCCGCAGATCGTTCACGCCCATCGCCAGCTTCATGTAGGTGATCGGGCAGTGCGCCACGGTCACGCCGCGCCGCGCCAGGATCTGCACATCGTCGTCCGTGAGATAGAGCGCGTGGGCGGCCACGGCCGGCCCGTCGAAGAGGCCGCAGGCCTCCAGGTGGGCGGTGGGCGTCCGGCCGTGCTGCTGCAGCGAGTTGGCCATTTGCTCGGGCGATTCAGAGAGGTGGATGTGCACGGGCAGCTGGTGCTCGCGGGCCAGCGCGCTGACCTCGCGCAGGAAGGCCGGCGGGCACACGTACGGCGAGTGCGGGCCGAGCACGGTCCGCAGACGGCCCTCGGCCCCGCCCTGCCAGCGGTCCACAAAGGCCAGGGTGTCGGTCAGGGTCGCGCCGATCTCTTTGTCCGCCCCGATGCCGAACTGGCACCAGGTGAGCGTGGCCTTCAGGCCAGACTCCGCCACCACCTCGGCCACGCGGTCCATGTAAAAGTAGTGGTCGTTGAAGGCCACGCAGCCGGAGCGGATCATCTCGCAGGCGGCCAGGGCCGCGCCCCAGTAGACGTCGTCGGCCGTCAGCGCGCTCTCGGCCACCCAGATGCGCTCGTTGAACCAGCGGTCCAGCGGCAGGTCCTCGGCCCAGCCGCGTTCAAAGGTCATGGGCGCGTGGCAATGGGCGTTGAAGAAGCCGGGCACGGCCGCGTGGTTGTAGCCGTCGATCACGTCATCGGGCTGGAAATCCGGCGGGACCGCGCCCACGAAGGCGAGGCGCCGGCCCTCGATGCCGATGTTCGCGCCGGGCAGGATGGTGCCGGCCTCGTCCAGGGTGACGACGTCGACGTTCTTGATCAGCAGTTTCATGCGGGTGGACCTCCTGCGGCGGGAGTTGGCGGGGCAGCGGGATTTTACGTCGAATCCCGCGTTCAGGCGCAGGGTCTTTTATTTGGATAGAAATAGTCGTAATATATTAAGCCGGGGGCCAGATCGTCAAGTAAGCAAGTAAAGGCGTGCCGTGTCCAGCACTCATCCCGAGCGAGGGGAGGAGAAATTCCGGGCCCTGCTTGAATCCGCGCCGGACGCCATGCTGATCGTCGATCAGGCCGGCCGGATCATCCTCGTCAATTCGCAGACCGAGGCTCTCTTCGGTTACGCCCGCCAGGAGTTGATCGGGCAGACCGTCGAGTTGCTGGTCCCCGAACGCTTCCGCCCCCAGCATCCCCAGCACCGCCACTCCTACTTCGCTGAGCCGCGCGTGCGGCCCATGGGGGCCGGCCTGGACCTGTACGGCCGGCGCCAGGACGGCCAGGAGTTCCCGGTGGAGATCAGCCTCAGCCCGCTGGAGACCGAAGCCGGCCTGCTGATCATCAGCTCTATCCGTGATGTGACCGAGCGCCGGCGCTTTCAACAGGCCCTGCAGGAAAAGAACGAGGAGCTGGGCCGGGCGATCCGGGCCAAAGACCACTTCCTGGCCGCCATGAGCCACGAACTGCGCACCCCGCTCAACGCCGTCATCGGCTTCACGGGCACGCTATTGCTGAAGCTGCCAGGCCCGCTGACCGCCGCTCAGGAGCACCAGCTCCGCACGATCCAGAGCAATGCCCGGCATCTGCTCTCGCTCATCAACGACCTGCTCGACCTGGCCAAGATCGAGTCCGGCCGAGTGGAGCTTTATCCCGAGAGCCTGGTGTGCCAGGCCGTCCTCGAGGAAGTGGCGGCCGCCCTGCGCCCGCTGGCGGAGGCCAAGGGCCTGCGCTTCGAGGTCACGGCCCCAGCCGAGCCGCTGCGCCTCCAGGCCGATCGGCGCGCGCTGAGCCAGATCCTGATCAACCTAATCAACAACGCCATTAAGTTCACCGAGCAGGGCGCGGTGCGCCTGCGCGCGGCGCGGCATCAGACAGCCGGCCAATGGCGCATCGAGCTGAGTGTCAGCGACACCGGCCCGGGCGTGGCGCCTGAGGACCATGCCCGCCTGTTCCAGGCTTTTACCCAACTCGCGGCCGAGCCAAGCCGCCGGCAGGAAGGGACCGGGCTGGGCCTGCACCTCAGCCAACGGCTGGCGGCGCTTATGGGCGCGCAGATCCGTCTGGAGAGCGAGCCCGGGCGCGGCAGCACCTTCACGCTGATCATCCCGGAGGGGTAAGCCATGGCGCGCATCCTGGTGATCGAAGACAACGCGGATAGTCTGGAGCTGGCCGCCTATCTGCTGCAGGCCGCTGGCCACCGGGCGGATGGGGCCAGCGCCGGTGAAGCCGCCCTGGCGGCCGCCCGCCAGGACCCGCCCGATCTGATCCTGTGCGATCTGCAACTGCCGGGCATGGACGGCTTCGCGGTGCTGCGCGGCCTGCGCCAGGAGCCCCGCTTGTGCGCGATCCCGGTGGTGGCGGTGACCGCCTACGCGATGGTCGGCGACCACGAGCGCGTGCTGGCGGCCGGTTTCAACGGCTATCTCAGCAAACCCATTGACCCGGAACAGTTTACGAGCCAGGTGGAGGCTTTTCTGCCCCGCCGGAGCTGAGCATGGCCACCATTCTGGTCGTCGATGATCGGCCGGCCAATCGCGAAGTATTGGTGACGCTGCTGGCCTATGGCGGGCATCGCCTCCTGGAGGCCGCCGACGGCCAGGAGGCCCTGGCGCAGGTGCGGGCCGAACGCCCAGACCTGGTCATCGCCGACATTCTGATGCCGACCATGGACGGCTATGACTTCGTCCAGCGGCTGCGCGCCGAGCCGGACCATTCAGCCACGCCCGTGATCTTCTATACCGCCACGTATCTGTCCCGCGAGGCTGAGGCGCTGGCCCGGGCCTGCGGGGTGCTGCAGGTGCTCTACAAACCGGTGGAGCCCCAGGCGGTTCTGGAGGCGGTGGCGGCGGCCCTGGCCCAGCCGGCCCTCGCGCCGGCCGCGGCCGCGGCTTCATTCGAGCGCGAGCACGCGCAGCTCGTCTCGAGCACCCTGATCCACAACCTCGACGAACTTGAGATCTCCAACCGCCGGCTGGCGCTGCTGGTGGACCTGGGCCTCGAGCTGGCCGCCGAGCGCGACCCGCGCCATCTGCTGACGCGCAGTCTGCAGGCCACACGCCAGCTGGTGGGCGCGCGTTACGCCGCGGCCGTGATCCTGGCGGAAGACAGCCAGAGCGCGCGTGTCTTCGCCACCAGCGGCCTGGACGCGGAGACCGCCGGCCGGCAGGAGGCGCCCCGGCTGGAGCGCGGCCTGGTCGCCGAGGTCCTGCGCTACCGCCAGCCGGTGCGTTTTCCGCCCGCTCCCGCCGCGAAGGCCGCCGCCAGCTTCCCCCCGCCGCATCCGCCGCTGGCCTCTTTTCTGGGCGTCCCGATCGCCACCACCTCCCAGGTGTACGGCTTGCTCTATCTGGTGGACAAGGTCGGCCTGGCGCAATTCGACGAGGCCGACGCGCGCCTCGCCACGCTGCTGGCCGCGCAACTGGCCGTGACGTACGAGAACACTCACCTGTATGCGGAGGTCCAGCACCAGGCGGAGGCGCTGGAGCGGGAGGTGCTGGAGCGCCGGCGCGCGGCGGCCGCCCTGGCCGCCAGCGAGCAGCGTTTCCGGGCCTTGATCGAAAAAAGCTCCGATGCCATCCTGTTGCTCAACGCCGCGGGCCGGGTGGACTACGTCAGCCCGTCCAACGAGCGGCTCCTGGGCTATCCGGCCGCCGAGGCCCAGGGCCGCGACCCGCTCGCCTTGATTCATCCGGATGAGCGGCCGGCGGTGCTCAGCCGGCTGGCGGAGCTGCGGCACCGGCCCGGAGCGGCCTTCACGGCCCAGTACCGGGTGCGCCATCGGGGCGGCGGCTGGCGCTGGATCGAAGCCACGGTCACCAACCTGATCACGGATCCGAACGTCCAGGCCCTGGTCTTCAACTATCACGACGTCAGCGAGCGCCGCGCGGCCGAGGCCACCCTGCGGCAGCGGGAGCGGCGCTTCGAGGCCCTGATTGCCAACATCGCCGACGCCATCCTCCTGCTCTCGCCGGATGGGACCATCGAATATGCCAGCCCATCGGCCGCGCGCCTTTCCGGC
>JAEURL010000451.1 GCA_016789165.1 Anaerolineales bacterium
CGAGTGAGCACGGTCACGGCCCCCGCGCCCTGCACCTCCCAAGCCTCGGCCGGCCGGCCGATCAGGGCTGTGTCCTCGTCGATGCCGAGCGCAAACTGGCCGTCCCGCAGCCGGCCCTGCGCCAGCGCCGTGGCGCCGGGGCGGTAACCTTCGAGCCGGTCGAAATGAGGCAGGATGACGGCGGCCGGCACCAGGCCAAAGGCCGGCCGCAGCGCCAGGTCGCGGTCGCGCACGTCCGGCACCGCGTGGGCCATGATCATGGCGCCGGCCGAGCAGCCGGCCAGCACCGCGCCGCGCGCCTGGGCGCCCTGCACAGCCGCCCAGGTTTGGCTGCCGGCCAGGCTCTCATAGAGATAAACGGGATCGCCGCCGGAGAAGTAGATCAAGTCGGCGGCGGCCACCACGGCCGCCGCGGCCGGGTCATCGGCGGTGGCGCGGTCCACCACGCGGACGGGCTGCGGCTCGGCGCCCAGCCGGCGGAAGTGCTCCACGCCCAGGCGCAGCCAGCGCTCCACCTGCGCCTCGCCCTCCTGGCCGGCCGCGGTGGGCAGGCAGGCCACCCGCGCCGGCCGCGTGGGTGGCGCGGCGGCCGCCAGCAGCCGGCGGTCCACGGCCGCCATGCCGGGCAGATACTCGCCGGAACCGACCAGGGCCAGCAGGGCAGTAGACAACATGGGGTAATTATAGGACAGGCGAACTCGGATTTGCCAATGAAAACCGCTATAATGCTTGCGCGTCCGGCGAGCGCGCCGGGCGCAGCCCGCGTCCACCCACAGCAACCTAACCGCGCCAGCGAGGCCGTATGACCGACGCGATCCGGATCCTGATCTGCGACGACCATGCTATCGTGCGCGAGGGGCTGCGCGCCCTGCTGGCCACCGAGCCGGGGATGGCGCTGGCCGGCGAGGCCGCCGACGGCGAGCAGGCCGTGGCCCAGGCCCGCGCCCTCCAGCCGGACGTGATCCTGCTCGATCTGGTGATGCCGCGCCGGGACGGGCTGAGCGCCATCACCGCGATCATGGCCGCGAACCCCGCGGCGCGCATCCTGGTGTTGACCTCCTTCGCCGAAGACGACAAGGTCTTCCCGGCCATCAAAGCCGGGGCGCTGGGCTACCTGCTCAAGGACTCGACGCCGGCCGAACTGCTGCAGGCCATCCGCAGCGTGCACCGGGGCGAAGCCTCGCTCCACCCCACCATCGCCCGCAAGCTGATCCGTGAACTGAGCGCGCCGCCGCCGGGCCTCCCGCCGGCGATTGAGCCGCTGACCGAGCGCGAGGTGGATGTGCTGCGCCTGGTGGCCCAGGGCCTCTCCAACGACGACATCGCCGCGCGGCTGGTGGTCAGCGAGCGCACCGTCCGCACCCACGTCAGCCACATCCTCGAAAAACTCCACCTGGCCAACCGCACCCAGGCCGCGCTCTACGCGCTGCGCGAGGGCCTGGCGCGCCTGACGGACTGAATGGCGCCCAGCCGCCGCCGCCCGCAACCGATCCGTCCCGGCCCGGCCGCGCCGGCGGCGGATCTGCTCCAGCTCTCCAGCGCGGTGGAGCAAAGCGGCGACCTTATCTTCATCACCAACGCGGCCGGCGTCATCGAGTACGTCAACCGGGCCTTTGAGGCGCACACCGGCTACCCGCGGGCCGAGGTCATCGGCCAGACCCCGCGCCTGTTGAAGTCCGGGGCCCACGCCGCGGCCTTCTACGCCGAGCTGTGGCGCACGCTGCTGGCCGGCGGCGTCTTCCGGGCCGAGCTGATGAACCGCAAAAAAGATGGCACGCTCTACGTCGAAGAGAAGACCATCTCCCCGATCACGGACGCGCAGGGCCGGCTGACGCACTTCGTCTCCACCGGCCGCGATGTCACCGAGCGCCGGCGGGCCGAACAGGCCCTGCGGGCGAGCGAGGAACGCCTGCGGCTGATCACGGCCGTGACCACCGACGCGCTGTACGAATGGGACGTGGCCGTCGGCAAAACGCAGTGGAGCCACGGCTACCGGACGCTGTTCGGCTACGCGGCCGAGGGATCGCACGAGCACCAATGGTGGCGCGAACGCGTCCATCCGGACGACCTGCCGGCGGCGCTGGCCAGCCTGGAGGCCGCCTTCCAGGCCCAGGAGGCCTTCATCGCCTTCGAATACCGCTACCGCCGGGCCGATGGCTCCTACGCCCACGCCGTGGACCGGGGCTACATCTTCTATGACGAGGCCGGCCGGCCGCGGCGCATGGTGGGCGCCATGCTGGACATCACCGACCGCGTGCGGCTGACCGAGGCCCAGACCCGCGCCGCCTTGGAGGAGCGCCAGCGCCTGGCGCGCGAGCTGCACGACTCGGTCACGCAGTCGCTCTACAGCCTGACCCTGCTGGCGGAGGCCGGCCGGCGCACGGCCGCGGCCGGCGACCTGGCCAAAGCCACGGGCGTCATCGCGCGCCTGGGCGAGACCGCCCAGCAGGCGCTCAAGGAGATGCGCCTGCTGGTGTTCGAACTGCGCCCGCTGGCGCTCGAGACCGAGGGGCTGGTGGACGCGCTGCGGCAGCGGCTGGAGGCGGTGGAGAAGCGCGCCGGCTTGCAGGCGGCCCTGCACGCCGAGGCCCTGCCCGATCTGCCGGCGCCGGTGGAGCACGGGCTGTACCGCATCGCGCAAGAAGCGCTCAACAACGCGCTCAAGCACGCCGGCGCCGCGGCCGTCACCGTCCGCCTGCGCGCCGCGGCCGGCCCGGTGGAGCTGGAGGTGGACGACGACGGCCGGGGCTTTGAGCCGGCCGCCGTCCGCGGCGGCGGCGGTCTGGGCCTGGTGAGCATCCACGAGCGCGCGGCGGCGCTGGGCGGCGCGGTCCAGATCCGCTCCGCGCCCGGCGCCGGCACCCGCGTGCAGGTCAGCGTGCCGCTGACAGGCTGATCTGCAGCTGCGTCATTTGTCGCGCGGCCGCCGCCCTCCGGGCGGCTTTTTGTTTGAGCGCCCAACCAATCGTCGGCCGGATGCCCCGCCGGCCGGGACCCCCTATGCTCTCCCCAACCTACTCATTCGCTACAGGAGAGCCACGATGACCACCTTCACCACCTTTGCCCGTCGGATCGCTGTGAGCCTGGTGCTGGCCGCCCTCGGCCTGGCCGCGGCCTGCGCGCCGGCCGCCCCGGGCGCCGTGACCTCGGCCCTGACCGAGGCCGAGGCGGCCGCCATCGGCGAGAACGCCCTGGCCGCGCTCAACGCCGGGGATTACGCGGCCTGGAGCCGCGATTGGGATGACGTCCTCAAAAGCGCCATCAGCGAGGACGCCTTCCTGGCCTACCGCGAGCAGGTGCTGCAGACGGCCGGCCGCTATCAGGAGACGCTGGCCGTTGAGATGGCCCCCAGCCCGCGGGCCGATTCAGTGCGCTGGGTGCTCACCTGCCAGTTCGAGAAGGCCAAGGTCCGCTTCATCATGGCCTTCCCGACCGAGGGCAAGCTGATGCACACCGTCCAGACGGAGCCCGCCAACTGACCCGGCCGGCCGCGGCCCGGGGCCGGCGCCGCCTGACCAACGGCGCGGGCCCCGCCCGGCCTTCTCGGCCGCCGTCCCACCGGAGAGCCGCCATGGCACTTCCTATAGACATCCTCATCATCGGCGCGGGCCAGGCTGGCCTGGCGCTGGCCTATCACCTGCGATCCACCTCCTTCCGCTTCCAGTTGGTGGACGGTGGCGCCCGCCTTGGCGATAGCTGGCGCGCGCGCTACGACTCGCTCACGCTCTTCACGCCGCGCCGCTTCAGCGCCCTGCCCGGCCTGGGGCTGGCCGGCGACCCCGAGGGCTACGCCGGCCGCGACGAGTTCGCGGACTATCTGGAGGCCTACGCCCACCGCTTCAGCCTGCCCGTGACCACCGGGACGCGCCTCCGCGCTTTGGAGCGGGTGGACGGCCGCTTTCGCGCCGCAAGCAGCGCGGGGGCCATCGAGGCCCGCGCCGTGGTGCTGGCCACCGGCGCTTTCCAGACGCCGGCGGTGCCCGCCCTGGCCGCCGGCCTGGGCCCCCGCGTCCGGCAGTTCACGCCGGCCAACTACCGGAACCCCGCCCAGGTCCCGGCCGGCGCGACGGTGGTGGTGGCCGGCGACGGCGCCACCGGCCGCGACCTGGCCCGCGAGCTGGCCCCCGGGCGTGCCGTCTATTTGGCCTGCGGCCGGCGGCGGCCCAGCCTGCCCGAACATTTCCTGGGCCGCAGCCTGTTCTGGTGGCTGGCCAAAACCGGCGCGCTCACCGCCTCACCCCGAACGCCCATCGGCCGCTATCTCCAGGCAAGCGACGGCTTCCCGACGCGCGGGACTGACCTTGGCAGCCTGCGCCGGCACAGCGTGCGGCTCCGGCCGCGCGGCGCCGGCGCCGCCGGGGCCCAGCTCCCCTTCGC
>JAEURL010000509.1 GCA_016789165.1 Anaerolineales bacterium
GGTACGTGCCCCGGCCGGCCCGCGTAAAGCCCGAAACCTGCAGCCAGGCCCGTCCGCCGTGTTCGTCGTACACGCCGCGCGTGATCAGGCACAGTTCCTCGCTGTCTTCCACCGAAATGCCGGTCCAGCGGCGCAGGCCCAGGCGGGTGTTGAGGTCAAAGATGAATTTGCCCTCGTCCACCAGCAGCGGGAAAACCGAGCGGAAACATTGCCGCAGGGCGTCCAGGTCCTCCAGATGGTTGAGGACGTCATAGGTCGCTGTCACCAGGCCGAAGTGGTCGGCCATGGAGAAGCGGGCGATGTCCCCGCGCTCGAAGCGCGCCTGGCCCGTGGCAATGTAATCGGCGCACAGTTCACGCGCGTACTCCAGCATCGCGGCCGAGAGATCCAGGCCGGTCACGCGGAAGCCGCGCTCTAAAAAGAGGTGCGCCAGCTGCCCGGTGCCGCAGCCCAGGTCCAGCAGGCTGCGGTGCGCCTCACCGGCCGGCGTGGCGGTGAAGAAATTGAGCAGCACCGGCGCCGTCTGGCGCGCAAACTGCGTCCAGCGCTGGTTGTAGACCCGGGCAAAACCATCCCCATATGCCTGCATGGCTCCCTCCGCCCGCCGGCCTCAGCGGCCGGCCGCCGCAGCCGCTTTCTCGGCCTGCACCATCGCCAGCAATTCCTGCGCGCTCTCGTGGGTTTTCTCGCCGGCTCCGCCCAGCATCTGCGCCAGCTCGGCGATGCGCTCCGGGCCGGCCAGCGCCCGCACCTCGGTCACGGTCCGGTCGCCGGCCACGCGTTTTTCCACCTTGAAGTGCTGGTCGCCGAAGCTGGCCAACTGCGGCAGGTGGGTGATGCACAGCACCTGGTGGGCGCCGGCCAGCCCCCACAGCTTGCGGCCCACCACGGTGCCCACCCGTCCGCCAATCCCCTGGTCGATCTCGTCGAAGATCAGGGTCGGCGTGCGGTCGGCGCGGGCCAGCACGCCCTTGAGCGCCAGCATCAGGCGCGCGGTCTCGCCGCCGGAGGCGATCTTCACCAGCGGCTTGAGCCCCTCGCCCACGTTGGGCGCCACCAGGAACTCCACGCGGTCCAGGCCGGTGCCGTCAAAGGCCACGCGCCGGCCGTCGGCGAAGGCGCCCTCCGGATGGTCCTGCCACTGGACCTCGGCCGCAAAGCGGGCGCGCTCCATGCGCAGATCGTTCAGCTCGGTCTCGATGCCCCGGCTGAGCTTTTCCCCGGCCGCCCGCCGCGCCGCCGACAGCTTCGCGCCCAGCTGGCCGGCGCGCCGCAGCAGCGCGGTCTCCGTCTTCTCCAGTTCGGCAATCCGGTCGCTGGCGTTGGCCAGAGCCGCGCGGCTGGCCTGGGCCTGGGCGCCGAAGGCCAGCACAGCCTCGATGGTGTCGCCGTACTTGCGCTGCAGGCGCTTGATCAGTTCCAGGCGCTCTTCCACGGCATCCAGGCGCTTGGGATTGAACTCGATCCCGTCGCGGTAGGTTTCCAGCTCGCGCGCCAGGTCTTGGAATTGCTCGGCCAGAGCCTGGGCGATGCCGCGCTGCGCGTCCAGGGCCGGGTCAATCTTGGCCAGCTGGCCCAGGGCCTTGGCCGCCCGGCTGAGCAGGTCGGCGGCGGCCACGGAGTCATCGTCGCCGCCGGCCAGGGCCTGGATGGCGTCCTCGGACAGGGCGGCCAGCTTCTCGGCGTTGGCCAGGCGCGTGCGCTCCTGCAACAGGGCCTGGTCCTCGCC
>JAEURL010000510.1 GCA_016789165.1 Anaerolineales bacterium
CCTACGATGTGCTGCTGGATGATTACGAGCCGGAGATGAAGACGGCCGAGGTGGCCGCCATCTTCACGGCCCTCAAGCAGGACCTGGTGCCCCTCATCGCGGCCATCCGCGCGCGCCAGGACACGGTCAGCGACGCGCCGCTGCACGGCCGCTTCCCGCGCGCCGAGCAGGAGGCCTTCTGCCTAAGCCTGCTGGGCCAGCTCGGCTTCACGCGCGAGGCCTGGCGGCTGGACCCCACCGTCCATCCCTTCGCCAGCAACTCCGCCACCCAAGACATCCGCATCACCACGCGCTACTACGAGGATTTCATCAACCCGGCGCTGTTCGGGTCCATGCACGAGTTCGGGCACGGCCTGTACGAGCACCAGATCAGCCCGGCCCTGGAGCGCACCCCGCTGTGCCGCGGCACCTCGCTCGGCCTGCACGAATCGCAGAGCCGGATGTGGGAAAACCTGGTTGGCCGCAGCCGGCCCTTCTGGCAGTTCATGTACCCGCGCCTGCAGGCCGCCTTCCCGGCCCAGTTCGCGGACGTGCCGCTGGAGGCCTTCTACCGCGCGATCAACAAGGTCCAGCCGTCCTTCATCCGCGTCGAGGCCGACGAGGCCACCTACAGCCTGCACATCATCCTGCGCTTTGAAATGGAGCAGGCCCTGATCGCGGGCGAGATCCCGCTGCGCGACGTGCCGGCCGCCTGGAACGCGCGCTTCAAGAGCTACTTCGGCGTGGACGTGCCGGACGACGCCCAAGGCGTCTTGCAGGACGTCCACTGGTCCGGCGGCATGATCGGCTACTTCCCCACCTACGCGCTGGGCAGCATCATCGCCTGCCAGATCTGGGAAAAGATCCTGGCCGACCTGCCGGACCTGCCGGCCCAGGTGGGGCGCGGCGAAGTGGCGCCGCTGCGCGAGTGGCTGCGCACCCGCCTGCACCAGCACGGCCGCAAGTTCACGCCGGCCGAAACCCTGCGGCGCGTGGTCGGCGGGCCGATCGCGGTCCAGCCCTTCATCCGCTATCTGACCGCGAAGTACGGCGAGATCTACGGCCTGTGACCAGCGCCGCCGGCCCCTCCCTCAGCGCCTCGGGTGACATCACTGTCGGCGGCGACATCGTCGGCCGCGACAAGATCATCAACAACATCCAGAACATCGTCCAGCGCGCGCTGACGGCGGCCGAGACCGCCCAGACCGAGCGCGAGGTCGAGCGCCGCGCGCTGGCCGAGGGCGTCAGCGCCTTCGCGCGCAGCCTGCAGGCCCGGGCCGGCCAGGACACCGTCACGCGCGGCAACCCGTACAAGGGCCTGCTCACCTACCGGCTGAGCGACGCCGCGCTCTTCTTCGGCCGCCAAGCGGCCGTCAACGAAGTGCTCGGGCGCCTCAGCCGCGGCCCGCTCACCATCCTGCACTCCGAATCGGGCGCCGGCAAGTCCTCGCTGATCCAGGCCGGCCTGATGCCGCAGCTGATCGGCCGCGGCCACCTGCCCATCTACCTGCGCCCGTACAAGGTCGAGCCGTATCTGGCTATCAAGCGCGCCTTCCTGCCGGACCTGGGCGTGGCGCCGCTGCTGGCCACCGGTCCGCTGCGCGATTTTCTGCGCCAGGTGGGCGAAGTGCTCGGCGCCGACAGCCGGCTGTACATCTTCCTGGACCAGGCGGAAGAGCTGTTCACCCAGCAGCCCGAGCCGGCCCGCGCCGAGTTCGTGCGCGAGCTGGCCGAATGCCTGGACGACGAAAGCCTCAACGTCCGCTGGATCCTGGCCCTGCGCACCGAGTTCTTCGGCACGCTGGCCAATTTCCGCCCGCAGATCCGCGACCCCTTCGCCAACGATTACCGCCTCAACCGCCTGACCCTGGACGAAGCCCGCGAGGTGGTGACCGAGCCCGCCAAGCGCCGCGGTGTGGTCTACGAGGCCGGCCTGGTGGACCAGCTCTTCACCGACCTGGGCACGGCCGAGGTCTCGCCGCCTGAAATCCAGATCGTGTGCTCGGCCCTGTACGAGGACCTGCCGGACACGCAGACCGTGGCCATCCGCACCATCACCCAGCAGCTGTACGCGGCGCAGGGCGGCGCGGCCGGCATCCTGCGTGATCACCTGGACCGGGTGCTCAGCCGCGACGTGCCCAAGGAGCAGCAGCCGGCCGCCCGCCGCCTGCTGGAGGCCCTGATCTCGTCCGAGAACCGGCGCATCATCCGCCCGCGCTCGGCCCTGCTGCAGGAGTTGAGCGGCCTGGGCGTGACGGCCGCCGGCTTCGATACGCTGGTGAGCCAGCTGAGCGACAGCCGGCTGGTGCGCGGCCACGAACCGAACCAGGACAACCCCGAACCCGGCTACGAGCTGGCCCACGATTACCTGGTGGCCAAGATCGCCGTGGACCCGGCCGTGCAGGCCCGCAAGGCGGCCCAGGAGCTGCTCGAGCGCGAGACCGAGACCTTCGTGCGTTTCAATCGGCGGACCCTGCTGGATGAGGACAAGCTGGCCATCCTCGAGCCGCGCGTGCCGGAGCTGAGCCTGTCCCCGGAGAACAAGGCCCTGCTCGAAAAGAGCCGCGCGGCCCTGCGCCGCCGGCGCGGCTTCGCGGTGGGCGGCGTGGTGGTGGCCGCGGCCCTGCTCATCGCCAGCGTGGTCTTCGGCTTCACCAGCCAGTCCGCCCAATCCAACCTGGCCACCGCCCGGGCGGCGGCCGGCACCGCCCAGGCCCAGGCCACCGCCGCCGCGCGGGCCGAGTTCCAATCGGCCGTGCAGGCGGCCGAGGCCGCCGCCAGCGAGGGCACCAGCGTGGCCGTGGCCGGCCGCGCCGCCCAGCTGCGCTCCACGGCCGTGGTGGAGGTGACCCAGGCCGTGGCCGAGGCCGCCGATATCCGGCGCCAGGCGGCCGCCGCCGAGCGCGTGGTGCGCGGCCTGTTCGAGAAGAACCAGATCGTGCCCGTGGACGTCGGCCCGCAGGCCATGCTCGTGATCGGGGATGAGCTGTGGGTGACCAACGCCATCAGCGACACCCTCCAGCCCATCGACGCGGCCACCGGCGCGGCCGGCACCCCGCTGGCGGTGGGCCGCAACCCCACCGCCCTGCTCTATGACGGCACCCGCCTGTGGGTGGCCAACACCGAGGCCAACACGGTCCAGGCCTTTGACCCGGTCACGCGCGCCCCGGTGGTGCCGCCGATCGCCACCGGGCGCAGCCCGCTCGGCCTGGCCTGGGACGGCCGGCTGCTGTGGGTGAGCAACGGCGACGACGACGCCGTGCAGGCCATTGACCCGCTGACGCAGCAAGTGATCGCCACCATCAAGGTCGGCGACCGGCCGTACGCCCTGGCCTTCGACGGCCAGCGGATCTGGGTCGGCAACTGGTCCGACAGCACCTTGCAGGTCATTGACCCGCTCACCCAGCAGGTGGAGCCGGACGTGCTCCGCACCGGCTCGCGGCCGGTGGCCCTGCTCTTCGACGGCCAGCGGCTGTGGACGGCCAACCAGAACGACCGCGCCGCGCACGTCACGGTGGTGGACGTGGCCAGCCGGCGCGTGCTCAACGCCGACCAGCCGCTGACGGTGGGCCTGAACCCGGTGGCGCTGGCCTACGACCCGGAGCGCCGCCAGATCTGGGTCTCCG
>JAEURL010000531.1 GCA_016789165.1 Anaerolineales bacterium
CCGGCGCGGCCGGCCCAGCCGCCGCAACCGTCCGCCGCCGCAAGCGGAGCGCCACCACACCCGTCAGCAGGATCAGGCCCGCCAGGGATTCGGCCAGCACCGCCCAGGGCGAGGCCTGGTCCAGCGGACCTGCCGCGAAACGCGCCACCAGGTTGACCGCCTGGGCCGCCAACGGCGGGCTGCCGCCCGGGCTGACCAGCGCTCCCGAGGGGGGTGCGGGCGCGGACGCCCGGCTCTCCGGGGCGCCGTCCACCAGGGTCACGGTGAGGGCGTCCGCCACCTCCGCTGGCCCGGCCAGCCGCGAGGTATAGGTCAACACATACTCGCTGGGCAGGGTCTGGCTCAGCCGCCGGTACAGGCTGTTCCGGGCCGAGAGGTCCGGGGCAAAGACGTAGGTGCCGCCGGCTCGCTGGACCAGCGTCTGCAGGGCGGCCTCGTCGAGGGCGCTGTTGATGTAGTTCGGCCGGCGCGGATCGCCCAGGCCGATGACGGCCAGGTAGATGCCGCCCTGCGGACCGGCGGCCAGGTCGTCCAGGGCTGTCAGCACCTCGCCCAGCGTGTGGGTGCTCCGGCTGTCGCGGCCGTCGGTCACCAGCAGCAGCGCCCGCCGGCCCGGCAGGGTTGCCAGGATCTGCAGGCCCTCCAGCAGCGCATCGTACAGGGCCGTGTCGTTTTGGGCCGTCAGCGTCTGCAGCGCCTGCCGCAGAGCGACGCGGTCCGCCGTCACGGGCTGCGCATAGCGGCGCTCGGTGTTGTAGGCCAGCACGCCGGCCAGATCGCCGGCCGGCATCTGATCCACGAAAGCCAGCGCGGCGTTCTGCGCGGCGGCCAGCTTGCCGGCCGCGCTCATGCTGCCAGACGTGTCGATAGCCAGCAAGGTCGTCAGCGGGCCGCGCTCGCCCTGGCTGACGATCTGATCGGGCATCACCTCGGCCCCATGCTCGCGCACCACCAGGTGCGCCGGCGGCACGCCCAGCGGCGCGCCGGTGACGGCGACGCGCACGTTCACGTGCGGGAAGTCCGTCACGTCCACCTGGGTGATCGCCACGGCGGGCAGCCCAGTGGCCGCCTGGCTTACCCGCGCGGGCGCCAGGCCGGTCAGACCCATCATCAACGCTAGCACTAGTCCCAGGCGTAGCCGATTCCACCAGTAACTCATTGTTGTACCTCTTCTGTTCAGCCGCCACTCCCGCGCCAGAAAAATCTAAGCCAACCCGGCGCCCGGCTGGGCCCGGAACAGATAGCGCTCAATTGGCCGTGGTTCAGTGTCAAACGCGAACGCTGACCAGGTGCACTAACGCGGATGGATTGAGCGGAGGCGCTGGCGCGCAGTGACGGCGTTTTGCCAAGGCCCGGTCGGCCGGCGATAGTGCGGCGCGGGCGGCGCGCCCACTGCGGCTCAGGCACCGCGCCCATCCCGAAGGTGGCCGGGTGGCCGCGCCGGCTCATCGCAGCGGCTCGCGGTCATCCGGGTCTTGGCTATGTCGGACCGACTATAGCAACACCCGCCGGCCGCGGTCAACGAACGAAGAGCAAGTCCGGGTGAAGGTCAGGTGAAGGTTGGGCCAAGGGGAGTGTGCGGGGCGGCCCCATGCCCGGCCGGCCGCGTGCCATGGTCAAGTTAACGCCGGCTCATACACAATGACAAGCCGGCCGCCGGCTCAATTTGAAACCGCCGGCAGGTAAAGGAACTGGCACGGCGTGAGCTGCGTCCAGGTCGCGACCAACACGGTCCAGGTGTCGCCGGCGTCCGTGGAGGCCCACAGGCCGCCGGCCCGCGCCCACAGCAGCCGGCCGGGCCGGCCCAGGTCCGCCAACAGGCGCTCGCCGCGCTCGGCCGAGAGCTGCGTCCAGTGGTCGCCGCCGTCGCGGCTCCGGTACAGGCCTTGGTGACAGAGCAGGTACAACACCGCCGGTTCAGTCGGATGCGCCAGCAATTGCTTGTCGTCCAGGGCGGCCGGACAGGGCTGGTTCGCCCACTCGCTCCAATTGAGGCCGCCGTCCTGGCTGCGCTGGCCGATATCGCCGGCCACACCGTGCAGGGCCAGGCCGTAGAGCCACTCCGGGTTCTGCGCGTCCACGGCCAGGGTCAGCACCGGGAAGCTGCGGGCTTGCCAGGTCTGGCCGGCGTCGTCGCTCTGAGCCCAGCCGGTCCGCCCCAACGCATAAAGGCGTCCGGCCAAGGACGGGGCCAGCGTGAAGGCCTGCCACAGCTCGCCGGTCTGGCCGCCGCCGCGGATCAGCTGCCAGCTCAGGCCGCTGTCCGGGCTGGTGTAGACGTCGTAGTAGTCGGCGCCGCCCAGCGGATCGGCGGCGGCGCAGGCCACCGTCAGATAGAGCCGGCGCGGGTCACGCGGGGAGGCGATCAGATCCCGGAATTGGTCGGGCTCCGTGCAGCTGCCGGGGTGAGGGAAGGTCTGCAGCGCCCAAGACTGTCCCGCGTCACCGGTTCGATAGAGCCCCTGCCCGTTGACGGCCACCAGGAAGCGCACGGTCCCGTCGGCGCGGGGCGCCACCGCGATTTGGGACAGCGTACCGGCGCTGGGGCTGGCGGCGAAGGGCCGCCAGCACGTGCCGCACGTCAGGCTGAAAATGGGCACGGCGCTGGCGGCGTGGATGACGGCCACGGTATCGGAGAAGGCGGCGGAGGTGGCCAGATGCACCAGGCCGGGCGGCGGGGCAGCCGTCTGGGTGGCCGGCGGTGGATAGGCGTAGGCGAGCGGGCCGGCGGCGCCAGGCACCGCCCACAGAGCCCGCCACAGCAGGGCGGCCGCCGCCAGCCCGAGCACGCCAGCGGTCATCCGGACGAGACGAGGCACGCGATGCAATGCTCCTGCTCACCAGACCGTAGAGGATGAAAGCACGGTACGCGTTCCGCCGGGCCGAGTCAAGTTCGGCTGCCCGCCTCGCCTTCAAGTTTCCAATAAATGGCGCGTTTCTGGGCCTTTCCTTCACTGCTATAATCCGGCCGCCATGACAAAATCGCCTTCAAATCCAGCTTCCGGCTATCGCCTGTGTCCAACCTGCGGCACGCGCGTGGGCGCCGCCGCCACCAAGTGTCTGGTCTGTGGGACCGACCTCAGCGCCGCCACCGGGCCGACGCAGGCCGTCCGGCCTGGGCAGGGCACCACCCTGGGCCGGCGGCCGGTCAGCCTGCTGACCGTCATCATCATTATCGTCGTGGTGATCCTGGTGATCGCCGGCGCCGGCTTCCTGGCCGTGGCCAGCGGGGCCGTGCCGATCCTCAACCAACTCCTTGACGACAGCACCGCCACGGCCACGGCCACGGCCACCGCCACGGCCACCCTGACGTTGACGCCCACGCCCACCGAGACCTTGGTGCCCACGGCCACGCCGCTGCCGCCCTTGGACTACACGATCCAGTCCGGCGACACGTGTATCAAGATCGCCCTGAATGCCAACGTCTCGGTGGCCAGCATCATCACGGCCAACGGCGGCCTGATCAACGCCGATTGCAGCAACCTAACCGTGGGCACCGTGCTGAAGGTGCCCCAGCCCACGCCGACCGTGACCCCCTTGCCCACCGCCACCCTGCCGCCGGGCCTGAACACGCCGGTGCCGCGCCTCACCTACACCGTGCGCTCCGGCGACACGCTGGCCGGCATCGCCAAGTTCTACGGCCTGACCGTCGTGGACTTGATGCAGGTCAACGGCCTGGCCGACGCCTCCACCATCCAGGCCGGCCAGGTGCTGGTCATCCCGCTGGAGCGCGTGGTGACGCCGGGGCCGACGCCCACGGCCACGGTGCCCCCGCCCTACCCGGCGCCCCAGCAGCTCAACCCGCGCGACGGCGAGGTCTTCCTGGGCGCGGAGACGGTCACCCTGCAATGGGCGGCCGTGAGCACGCTGCGGCCGGGCGAGGGCTATCAGGTCACCATCGAGGATGTGACCGCCAATGCGGCCCGCGTCCTGCGCGATGTGGTGCCGGACACCAAGTACATCGTCCCGGCCACCTTCCAGCCCGAGGACGGCCGGCCGCACATCTACCGCTGGAGCGTGACCACCGTCCGCCAGCGCCCCGGCCTCGAGGCCGGCCAGGCGCCGGTATACGATCCCGCCGGCAGCTCCAGCCCGGACCGCAGCTTCGTCTGGTCCGGGAGCGCCGCGCCAGCCACCGCCAGCCCGTAGCCGGCCGCCATGCAGACCCGCAGCCCGTTCAACTGGCTGGCCGCGGCGGCGGTGCTGTGCCTGCTGGGCGCGGCGGCCCTCTTCCTGTTTG
>JAEURL010000570.1 GCA_016789165.1 Anaerolineales bacterium
CAGTCGGCTATCCGCCGCGGCTTGCGGATGAGCCTGGGCCTGGAGGCTGACCTGCATGTAGTGGGCGAGGCCAGTGATGGGTTGGAGGCGTTGAAGTTGGCCCAGCAGCTCAAGCCCGACGTCGTCGTCATGGATGTCGAGATGCCCAATATGGACGGCCTGACGGCAGCCGAGAAACTGCAGACGGCGGCGCCCGGCGCGGCCGTGGTCATCCTCACCTTGCACGACAGTCTGGCCATGCGGGCCCGGGCCCGGGAGGCCGAGATCGACCTCGTCGCCAAGCACGAAGGCGTGGGGGCCTTGGTGGCCGCCATCCGCCGGGCGGCCCGCGGCGCGGGCCCCATCCTCCGGCCGGCCTGACGCCGCCAGCCAGCTCAGCCCCTTCAGCGCGGCCGCCGCCGCGCTTTTTGATTCTCCGTTAAGTCCGCCTGAAAACTAGCCGGGCCGGCCGGTCCGCCATGCGGGAAGGTGAAGTGTGGCCGATAACGCCAATGTGGCGGGCGAGTCCGGTCGGACACGCCCTGGGAGGAAGAGGTGGCTGTGGCAGGCGTCGGTCAGACCATCGGCAAATATCAGCTGGAAGAATTGGCCGGCCGGGGCAGTATGGCCGAGGTGTATCGGGCGCGCCGGCTCGACAACGATGAGATCGTCGCGCTCAAATTGATCCATCCGCATCTGCTTAGCAACCCCAGCCAGTTCGAGCGCTTCCGGCGCGAGGCCGAGGTGCTCAAGAAGATCCGGCACCGCCACATCGCCCGACTGTATGACTTCGTGGTGGAAAAGGGCGCCGCCTACATGGTGATGGAGTATCTGGGCGGCGGCACCCTGGAGAAGCAGCTGGCGGACCTGACCGCCCGCCGGCAGCTGGTGTCGCTGGAACAGGCCAGCGAGTGGATGGGCGCGATCTGCAGTGCGGTGGAAACCGCCCACCGCAGCGGCGTGGTCCACCGTGACCTGAAGCCCGCCAATATCCTGCTGCGTGACGACGGCGACCCGGTCCTGACGGATTTCGGTCTGGTGTACTGGATCGACCAGCCGCGTCTCTCCGGCACCGGGTCGGTGACAGGCACGCCGGCCTACATTTCACCCGAACAGGCGCGCGGCCAGGCCGGCGACCGGCGCAGCGATGTGTATTCGCTGGGCGTGATCCTGTACGAGATGCTGGCCGGCCAGCCGCCCTTCTCAGGCAACACGCTCGGGGTGGCCGTCAAGCATATCTCCGAGCTGCCGCCATCGCCGCGCGTCCTGGGCCGTTATTTGCCGCCCGGCGTGGAGGCCGTGGTCATGCGGGCGCTGGCCAAGGACCCGATCGAGCGCTACCAGTCCGCCCAACTGCTGGCTGACGCGCTGGCGTTGGCGATCTCCAAGGCCTCGGCCATGAGCGCGGCCACGCAGCGCGCCGCCGCCCGGCCGGCGCCCATCGTCAGCCTGGCCGCCGCACCCAGCTCAACGGCAGCGGCGGCTGAAGCCGAGACCGAGGTCAGCTACAGCGCCCCCGCCGCCCCGTCCGGCAGCGTCAGGCAGTGGCTGGCGCCGGCCCTGGCCCTGCCCGCGATCGGGTTGTTGGTGGCGGGCGCCTGGTGGCTGGCCATGCAATTCAGCACCACCACCCCGGAGGGGGCCTCCAGCGCGCCGCGCTTCGCCGTGGGCGCCTCGGTGCGCGTGGTCACCCACAACCCCCAGCTCAGCGCCAGCGTCTTGCGCGGCTGCCCCACCGGTTTCTGGATGGGGGTGCTGGGCGTTGCCAGCGACGGCGACGAGGCCCGGATCCTGGACCGCCGGGTGTGCAGCGACAAGTGGTGGTATCGGATCAGCATCCCCGCCGCGGTGGACTCCGAATGGGACGGCGTCGGCTGGGTGGATGGCGTGTATTTGGAAATCCGCTGACGGGGCGCAGCTCCGTGAAAGAGAGGTCCCATGACGGTCGAAGAATCCCTTGATTTTGATGTTTTGACCACCAGCCAGGCGGCGCGGTACTGCGGGGTCTCGCCCGAGACGATCCGGCGCTGGATCCGCACCAAGGGCCTGCAAGCCTTTAACACTCAATTGGGGCTGAATATCCGCATCCGCCGCGCCGACCTGGAGGCTTTTGCCCGCCAGCACAATATCCTGCTGCAACGGCCGGCCACCGCCGAGCCCGCGGCCGGCACTCCGCCCATGGAGGCCTGAGGCCGGCGGCGAGTTTTCATGACGGTTTCTTCGCTCTTTTATGGGCCCTTTACAGTGTTTGCCGGACCCGTTTGCTAGGATGCGCCCTGATGGAAATTGCCTTTGACATCGCTGAAGACGAACTGCAAATCTTCCTGGCTGAAGCCAACGAGCACCTGCAGGTGTTGGATGAGGGCCTGGTGCGTCTGGAACGCGAGCGCAACGACGCGCCCCTGCTGCAAGCGCTGTTCCGCTCGGCGCACACCCTGAAGGGGTCGGCCGGCGCAATCGGGCACCGCCGTATGGCCGAGCTCACCCACGCCATGGAGACGGTGCTGGACGGTGTGCGCAAGGGGGCCTTGGCCGTCGACGTCCACATGGCGGATGCCCTGCTGGAGTCCCTGGATGCCCTGCGGCTGCTGCTGGATGAAGTCGTGCGCCGCGAGGCCAGTCCGGTGGAAGTGCCGGCCCTGGTGGCGCGCTTGAGCCGTTTCACGCCGGCGCAGCCAGCCCCGCTTCCCGCGCCAGCGCTCCCGCCCAGCCTGCCGGCTAATGGGCACAACGGCCATAACGGTCACAACGGCCATGCCCCGGCGCCCTTGAACGCCCGCGCCCAGCGCCCGGCCGCCAAGACGAACGGCCGGTCGGCCAAGAGCCAGCGTCCCGCCAAGGGTCAGCCCAAAGGCCAGGCCGGCCGGGCCGCCCAACGCGGGAAGGCCGCCCAACGCGGGAAGGCCGGCAAGACACCGTCGCCGCGCGCCCAAGGCCGCGGTCGTTCGGCCGCCCGCCGGCGGGCCGTGACGCCGGCCGCGCCGGCCAAGACAGCGCCGGCGGTGCCGGTGCGGGTCGAGTTTGCGCCAAATTGTTTCGCCTCGGCGGCGCGGGCCTTCCAGGCCATGATGGCGCTGCAAGGGTTGGGCGAGATCGCGGCCATGGAGCCGGATCAGGCCGCCCTGGAGACCTCGGCCCCGGTCACCGTGTTCACGGCCCAATTGCTCACCAGCCAGCCGGTGGAGGCCGTGCAGCGCGCCCTGCAGCAGGTGCCCGATATCGCCCGTCTGACGGTGGGCGACAGCGTGATGGACCTGACGGCCCCGGCGCCGGCCAGCCCGGCGGCTTCGGCTGGGCCGGCGGCGGCCCCGGCGGCGCCCGAGGCGGAAGCGCCGGTGCTGGACGAAAGCGCCCAGCGCCTGGGCGATTTCCTGGTGACGGCCGGCTACGTGACGCCGGCGCAGCTGCAAACGGCCCTGCAGGCCCAGGCCGCGTTCGATGAGCCCCATCCCCGCATCGGCCAGACGCTGGTGCGGCTCGGGCTGCTCTCACAGGAAACCCTTGATCAGGCCATTGCGCAGCAGATCGCCCAGCTGCGCTCGGCCCTGCACTCCAGCCAGGCGGCGCCCGAGAAGGGCCGCGCCCGGGCCGAACAGACGGTCCGCACCAGCGTGGAGCGGCTGGACAGCTTGATGAATCTGGTGGGCGAGCTGATCACCGGCCGCAACCGGCTCTACCAGCTGCACCGCGTGTTCGAGCAGCGCTGGCACGGTGACGAGCGCGTGGACGAGCTGGGCGAGGCGGCCCTCAACCTGGGCCGGCTGACCGACCAGCTGCAAGAAGAGGTGATGCGCATCCGCATGCTGCCCATCGCCAGCGTCTTCAACAAGTTCCCGCGTCTGGTGCGGGATCTGGCGCGGCAGACCGGCAAGCTGGTGGAATTGGTGATGCGCGGCGAAGACACCGAGCTGGATCGGTCGGTGATTGAGTCGATCAGCGACCCGCTGATCCACATGCTGCGCAACGCCGTGGACCACGGCCTGGAGACGCCGGAGGAGCGGCGGGCGGCCGGCAAGCCGGAGCGCGGCACGGTGCTGCTGACGGCCCGGCACGAGGAAGGCCGCATCATCCTGACCGTGGAGGACGACGGCCACGGCATCGACCTGGAGCGCGTCAAGGCCAGCGCCGTGCGCAAAGGCTTGTTGAGTGAGGCGGACGCCGCGGCGCTGACGCCGGCCCAGGCCATCGACCTGATCTTCGCGCCCGGCCTGTCGACGGCCAAGACCGTCAGCGGCCTGTCGGGGCGCGGCGTGGGAATGGACATCGTGCGCTCCAACATCGAGCGCCTGAACGGCACGATCACCGTCGAGAGCACGCCGGGCGCCGGGACCAAGTTCCAGATCGGCCTGCCGCTGACGCTGGCGATCATCCCGGCCCTGCTGGTGCAGGCTGGGCACGGGGCCGACGGCGGGCCGCAGCCGGTTTTCGCCATTCCGCTCAACAGCGTGATGGAAGCGCTCCAGATCGGTCCGGACGACATTCACACCGTCCACAGCCGGCCGGTGACGCTGCTGCGCGGCAGTGTCCTGCCCTTGCTGCGGCTCGACGAAGCCCTGGGCTTCCGGCTGGCCGGCCGGGACGGCGCGGGCGCGCGCGAGTATGTCGTCGCCGTGCGCTGGGCCCAGGCCACCATGGGGTTGCGCGTGACCCGCTTGATTGGCGAGCAAGAGGTGGTGATTAAATCTCTGGGCACGCTGGTGGGCGAGACGGCCGGCGTGGCCGGCGCCGCCATCCTGGGGGACGGCCAGATCGCCTTGATTGTGGATGTCCCCGGCCTGTTCAAGCTGGCGGGCGCCTAAGGGACGGGAGTAGATCATGACTTTGACGCTGACGTTCGACGACCACCTGCATGATCTGCTCAAGATCCTGGCGGCCGAGGGGATTCGCAGTGCGGCGGATGGCCTGTCCAGCATGGTGGGCGCGCGCATCACCGTGAACGAGCCGCGGCTGCGGCTGGTGCCGCTGGCCACGATCGCCTCGCTGGTGGGCGGGCCGGAGACGGAAGCGGTGGGGATCTATCTGCAGGCCACCGGCGGGGTGGTGGGCCAGTTCATGCTGGTGATGCCCTATGAGAAGGCGCTGGAACTGGTGGACCTGCTGATGGAGCAGCCGACCGGCACCACCACCCAGTTGGGCACCCTGGAGCGCTCGGCCCTGGCCGAGGTGGGCAACCTGAGCGCCAGCTTCTTCCTGAACGCGCTGGCCCGGCGCACCAAGCTGGACGCCCGGCCGACGCCGCCGGCCGTGATGGTGGATATGGTCGGCGCGATCCTCGACATCGTCGCCGCCGTCGCCGGCGGGGTGGGCGAGCATGTCCTGCTGATGGAAGGCCAGTTCCTGCGCGACGAACGGGAAGTGGAAGTGACCTTCTGGGTGATTCCAGACCCGTCGGCCCTGGCGGCTTTCGCGGAGTAAGGGCGGCCATGCTGGCTGTAGCTGAAGGAAACACGCACGCGGTTGGCCTGGGCGAGATCAAACTCAGCCGGGATCCGCAGGACATGCTGGTGGCCTATGGCCTGGGCTCGTGCGTGGCGGTGGCCATGTATGACCCGTTCACGCGCGCGGCCGGCCTGCTGCACGCCGTCCTGCCGGAGCGGATCAAGGACGCCGAGGTGACCTCGGCCAAATATGTGGACAGCGGCGTGGCCCAGCTGCTGGCCGAATTGGAGCGCCTGGGCGCGAACCGCGGCCGCCTGGTGGTGCGGATGGTGGGCGGCGCCAACATGCTGTCTCTCAAGGACGCCAAGCAGGCGCTCAATATCGGCGAGCGCAATGTGGCGGCGGCCCGCGTCGCCCTGACCAGCCTGCGGCTGCGGATCAATGGCGAAGACGTGGGCGGCACCAAGGGTCGCACGGTGCGGCTGTTTGTGGCCGATGGGCGGATGACCGTCCGGGTGTTGGGCAGCGAGACGCGCGATCTCTAAGCCAGTCTACCCTGAGCGAGTTGATCGACCGGCTGATTCGGCCGGGGATGAAGGAGAGCCAGATGGCGAAGATTTTGATTGTGGATGACGCTGAATTTCTACGGGTGCGCATCTCTAAGATGTTGGTCAGCAACGGCCACCAGGTGATCGAGGCCGAAAACGGCGCGGTGGCCGTGAACTCGTACAAGACCAACCGCCCGGATGCCGTGCTGATGGACGTCACCATGCCGGAAATGGACGGCCTGGCGGCGCTCAAGGCGATCCGCACTGGCGACCCGAACGCCCGGGTGGTGATGCTCACCGCGCTCGGCCAGGAGTCGGTGGTGCTGGAGGCGATCAAGTCCGGTGCCAAGGACTTCGTCGTCAAGCCGTTTGAGCCGGCCCGCGTCCTGGCGGCCATCACCAAGGCGCTCGGCTAGCCATGGTCGCTCCGCGTGCGGCCGTTCCCCCGGCGCCCGCCGCTCCCGAAGCGGCCGCGGCCCCGGTGCGGGTGCTGGTGGTCGACGATTCGGCCTACATGCGCTTCACCATCGGCAAGCACCTGGCCGAGACGCCCGGGCTGACGGTGGTCGGCGCGGCCCGCGATGGGCGGGAGGCCCTCGAACTGCTCCCCCGTCTCCAGCCGGATGTCATCACCCTGGACGTGGAGATGCCGCGCCTGGACGGGCTCTCCACGCTGCGCGAGATCATGGCCACCGATCCGCGGCCCGTGGTCATGCTCAGCAGCCTGACGACCGAGGGCGCGCGCGAAACGGTCCAGGCCCTCACCCTCGGCGCCGTGGATTTCGTCGCCAAACCAGCCGCCAAAGCCAATATGCAGGCGGTGATGGAAGAGGTGGTGGCCAAGGTGCGGGCGGCGGCCCGGGCGCGCGTCCGGCCGGCCCCCCGCCAGGCCGCGCCGCTGCCGGAGCCGACGGCGCCCGACCGGGCCAAGAGCACCC
>JAEURL010000581.1 GCA_016789165.1 Anaerolineales bacterium
GGCGAGCTGCTTCCGCGCTACGGAGTGCTGTGAGCCAGTGTTTTCGATCTTCATAACGATGGCGCCTCCAACCGCCAATAAGGTCTACAGAGACCTTTCCGTAATACGTTATCGGCGGAAGTCGGTCAATCTTGATTCAGCCTCTCCGCATCTGGACGGCCAGGCCGAACATCTGGTCGGATTGCTGGAAAGCCCGCACGGAGAGCGAGTAGGCCCGCTGCAGGGCGATCATGTGCGTCATCTCCTCGGCCAGGTTGACGTTGGAGCTCTCCAGGGAGTTGCCGTGAATGGTTCCCAGGCCGTTGGCGCGGGCCAGGCCGGTTTGCGCCGGCCCGGAGGCCGCGGTCTCCAGCCAGGCGTTCTCGCCATAGCCTTGCAAAGCGGTGGGGTTGGCGAAGCGCGTCAGCGGGATCTGGCCGGCCTGCGACCAGGCGGTGCCCTGTTTCACCATGACGGTGCCGTCCGGGTTCACGTGGATGTCGTCGATGGTGGCCGGCAGTTGGCCGTTCCACACCAAGCGCAAGCCCGCAGCTGTGACGATGGTGTTGTTTTCGTCGCGCAGGAAGGCCCCGTCGCGGGTGTACGCGGTGCGGCCATCCGGCAGCGTGACCGCGAAGAAGCCCTCGCCTTCCACGGCCAGGTCCAGGGGGTTGCTGGTGTCGCGCAGCGAACCGGGGCTCATCAGATTCTGGGTGGAGCTGGGCGAAAGGGCGTTCAGCTCGGACTGGTTCAGGAGCTCCTGGAAGTTGACGCGCGCCATCTTGAAGCCGTTGGTGTTGACGTTGGCCAGGTTGTTGCTGACCACGTCCAGGTCCATCAGCCGGGCCAGCATCCCGCTGCGGGAGAGGCTCAAGAGCTGGGTCAGATTGTTGCCCATAAACAAGCCTCCTCTACAAGCGGCTGATGGTGGCGATGGCGCGGCCGAGCAGATCGTCCTGGGTCTGGACGAGGCGCTGGGCGGCTTCATAAGCCCGGCCGACCGACACCATCTGCGTCATGAGCTGCGCCGGGTTGATGTTGGCGGTTTCGAGATAGCCCTGAACCACCGTGCCCGCCACAGTGCCGGTCGGGGCGCCGGCCGCCGTAAACAAGTTGCCGTTCGTCGGGTCCCGGCTCAACTCGGTGGCCGGGTCGGTGAAGGCCGCCAGCCCCAGCTGGCCGGCCGCCTGCCCGTTCACGGCCAGGGTGCCATCGCCGGCCACGCTGACCGTGCCCTCCGGCAGCGTAATCGGGGCGCCGGCCGCGTTCAGCACCTGGAAGCCGTCCACGGTCACCAGGGTGCCGCCGGCGTCGCGCAGGAAGCGCCCGTCCCGGGTATAGCGCTCGCCGTCCGGCGTTTGCACGCGGAAGAAGCCGGCGCCGTTCAGGGCCAGGTCCAGGGGCTGGCTGGTCTGGCGCAGGGCCCCGTCCTCAAAATCGGTGACGGGCTCAATGGTCTCCACGCCCAGGCCCAGGTCACCCAGCGCGCGCGGCTGGTTGACGAGCCGCAGCGGCGTGAACCAGCCGGCCGCCCGGGTGTGCGTGCTGACCGGGGTATCCACGAAATCGTCCAGCGAGGTCAGCACCTGTTTGAAGCCGGGCGTGTCGATGTTGGCCAGGTTGTGCGAGATGATGTTCTGGCGCGTCAGGCCGGCCAGCATGGCCGAGGCGGCCGCATACAAACCCTTGATCATGCTCCATACCTCCCGCGCACCTGAGCGGCGCTGAGGCGCGCGCCCGGCTGGTTAGCCTCATCTAATGCCAGCAGCATCCGGACTTCCTCGCGCGTCAGGCCGAGCTGGCGCGCAATATCCACCTCCCCCATCCCGCCGGCCGACATGGCCGAGGCCACCTGGCCGCGCTCCACGGTGGTGGCGGGCGCGGCGCCGCCGGCCAGGGGCGCGGTCTGGGCCGCGGCCAGCAGCGCCTGGAAGTCCGCCTGGGCCAACAGGCCGGACGGCTGGCTCGGCGCGGCCGGCTGAGAGTCGCCGGCGGCGATGCCGCGCAGCTGATCCACTACCGGCGTCAGCCGTTCGGCCTGAGCGCGGCCGCCGCGGGCCAGCGCCGCCTCGCGCGCCAGCGTGATCACGTTCAGGGTATCGTGCAGCAGGTCAGGCGTGATCCGGGACATAGTCAGCAGCCTTGAGCAGCGCCGGCTCCGCCGGCGGCGCGTTGAGTTGTGCCCGCAGATTCAGCACGGCGCGGCCGTGCAGCTGGCAGACCCGTGACTCAGACAGGCCGAGCACGGCGCCGATCTCCTTGAGCGTCAGCTCCTCGTAGTAATACATGGATAAAACCTGGCGTTCCCGCTCTGACAGGCCGTGCAGGGCGGCCAACATCTGGGCTTCCTGGTCCTGGTCGGCGGCCAGCTCGCCCGGGTCAGCCTGGTTTGGGTCGGCCAACAGCTCGTGCAGGGTGGCGTCCTCGCCCGAGTCATCGTGCAGGGCGTCGAGCGACAACACCACGTGGCTGGCGTCGACCAGAGACTGCCGCAGCTGGTCCACCTCCAGGTGGAGGTAGGCGGCCACTTCCTCGTCCTGCGGGGCGCGGCCGAACTGGTTCCACAGCGCGGCCACCGCCGTCTGCGCCTCGCGGGCTCGGCGGCGCGCCGAGCGGGAGAGCCAATCGCGGGCGCGCAGCTGATCCAGAATGCGCCCGCGGATGCGCAGGGTGGCATACGTGCTGAACTGCGTCCCGTGCACGGGATCGTAGCGATCCACGGCCTCGATCAGGCCGAGCAGGCCGTAGCCGGCCAAGTCGTCGTAGTCCGAGCCGGCCGCGGGCGTCAGCCCCAGCCGGTTCAGGACAAAGTGCACCAGCGGCACGTACCGCAGGATGAGCGCCTCGCGCAGGGCCGGATCACGGGTGGCCACAAACTGGGCCATCTGCTCGGCGTCTTGGGCGGGTGCGGCCGGTCGGCGGGTCATGCGCGGCTACTCAGGCCTTCCACTCCTGCGTGGACGTCACCGGCGGGTTGGCCTCGGCCGGCTTGGTCTGGCGCAGGTCATCGACGGCGGCTTCAAAGGCGCCGTGCATCAGCAGATAATTCACGATCCACAACACCAGGCCCAGGGCCAGCATGGCCAGCCCGGCGCGCACAGCGATCAGCCAGGCCGGGACGCGCGCCAGCGCCGAGAGCCCGGCGGTCAGCAAGCCGGCCGCGGTGGTCAGGCCGAACGACGCGGTGTAGGCCGTCTCCAGCAGCAACGGGGCGCGCTGGCCGGCCGGCCGCCGGGCCTTGGCCGTTTTGGCGGGCTTGGGCGGCTTAGGGGGCTGGCCGGGTTTGGCCTGGTCGGGCGGGGTCTTGGTCGAGTCGGCCATGGCTCAGGCTTCTCCCAGGCTGGCGCCAAAGCCGCGAAAGAGCGCGGCCACCAGGCGGCTGGCGCTGGCCGGCTGGAGCCCCTCCAAGGCGCCGGGGCCGGCGGAGAAATACATCAGCGGCAGACGGCTGCGCGCCGCCAGGTTGTAGAGGTTGCCGGCGGTGCGGGTCTCGTCCAGCTTGGTCAGGATGAGGCCCTTCAGGTCAAACATGCTGTACGCGGCCAAAGCGTCGGCCAGGTCGCTGTCTTTGGCGGTGGCCGAGGCCACCAGGCAGGTCAGCCGGTGCGGCAGCGCCGTCAACAGCTCGCCCAGCTCGGCCAGATCGGTCTCGCGCCGCGGGTTAAGGCCGGGCAGGTCCACCAGGATCAGGTCGGCGCCGCGCTCGGCCTGCACGGCCTGGGCCAATTCCGAGCCGGTGTAGGCCACGCGCAGCGGCAGCTTGAGCGACTCGGCGTAGACGCGCGCCTGGCCGATGGCGCCGGCCCGGTAGGTGTCGGCGCAGACCCAGGCCACGCGCAGGTTGTGAGCGCGAGTGTGCAGGGCCGCCAGCTTGCCGGCCACCGTGGTCTTGCCGGACCCGCTGGCCCCCACGAGACAGACCACGCGCGGCGAGCCGGCGGCCGCCAGGGTGGCGCTGCCCCAGGCGCGCAGTTCCGCTTCCAGCTGGCGCTGCACGTGCTCGCGCACCTGCCGGCGGTCGTCCAGGGCGCGCGGGTTCAGGGTCTCCACGCACAGGTTAAGCGCGGACCGCACCCGGTGCGCGTCCACCCCCTGCTCCAGGAGCAACTGCTGGATGGCGGTCACGGCCTCTGGCCAGACCACGGCCGCCCCCGCCGGCGAGGCGGCCGGCGCGGCCTTAGCCGGGCGCGCGGGAGCCGGCGCCGGGGCCGGCGCTTCAGCGGCCGGGCGCGCGGCCTTCATTTCCGCCAGCAGGGCCTGGATCTGAGCCGCTTTGGTCGCGAACTCGTTTGGCCCGGAGGGCGGCGTCAGGGGCGCGGTGCGACCGGTGGGTCGGCGGGGTTCGGGGCGGGCCTCGGCCGGCCCTTCGGCGGCGCGCTGCGGCTGCGGGTGCGGCTCACTCTTGGGCTCGACCTTGGGCGCGGCCAGGGCCGCCACCTCCACAATCGGCTTGCGCCAAATCTGCCAGGCGGGGCCGCCCGGCACCTGCCGCACCGATAGGATCAAGGCCTCCGGCCCGAGCTCGCGCTGCACCACCGCCAGGGCTTCGGCCATGGAGGGAGCGCGAAACGTGCGGGCGGCCGGCTGGGCCAGGCTGAAATTGTGCGTCATGCGGACCCTCTTTCAGGCAGTTCGACCATGCCCAGGGCTTGCACCTGCGCGCCGCTGCTGATCTCGGAGAACGCCAGCACCACCAAGTTAGGCAGCGAGCGCTCCACCAGCCGGCGATAGGGCAGGCGCAGCTCGCGCGGGCAGAGCAGGATTGGCTGGTGGCCGGCCTGCGCCAGGCGCTCCATTTG
>JAEURL010000056.1 GCA_016789165.1 Anaerolineales bacterium
GACGAGAAACCGCTGGCCCTGGTGATCGAGGACGACCCCCGTCAGGCCGATATCTTCGCGCAGGCGCTCCAGCTGGCTGATTACGAGACCGAGGTGATCAGCGAAGGCCAATCGGCCGTCACGCGGCTGGCCGAGGTGGCGCCCGCCCTGGTGGTGCTGGACCTGCAACTGCCCGGCCTGTCCGGGGAAAAGGTCCTGCACGCCATCCGGGCGGCCCCGCATTTGACGGACACGCGCGTGATTGTGGCCACCGCGCACGATCGCCGGGCCGACCCGGTGCGGCGCGAAAGCGACCTGGTGCTCCTCAAACCGATCAGTTTCACGCAGCTGCGCGACCTGGCCGTCCGCCTGCGGCCCGGCAACTGACAGCGTCAGCGGCCGAAGGCCGCTTTCAACACGCGGCCGGCCCGCAGCGTGACCCATTTGCTGATCCCGCCCTGCGGCTCAATCTCCGCCCACAGCTTGCCGGCATAGGCGGCCTGGTTCTTCCAGCGGCCGCGCGCGTCCTGCTTGGCCAGCAGCCAGGTGAGGGCCGGCCCCAGGCGCGGATCCCGCCCAAACCCCATCTCCGCCAGCGCCTCTAAGGTTTGCAGCACATCGGCCACGTAGCCGGACGGAAAACCGAGCTTGAACCACTTGGCGCTCACTCGGCCATCGCCGGCCGGATAATTGGCTTGGGCTGGGTCGCGGCTGAGCAGAAACTCCGCGCCAGCCTGCAGCGCTTGCTGCACCAGCCGCGTCCGCGCCCGGGCCGGCACGCGCACCAGGGCGCGCAGCGCTTTGACCGCCCCCCACGCGCACGGCTGGCCGGCATTGACCGCGCAACGGAACCCCGGCCCGGTGGTGCCGGCCGGCACATAGTCCGCGAAGCCGCTGCCGGTGATGGACCGGGCCTGCCAATCGACGGCGCGCCGCACGCGCTCGTCGCCGGCATATCCAAAGTCCAGCAGCGCGCGCAACAGGTTGCCGTTCAGGCAATGCAGGACCGAGCTGTTGGGCGCGCGCGGCGCGTGCGTCTGGCCGCTGGCGCCAAAGCCGCCATTGGCGGCCTGGGTGTGCGCCAGCACGTACTCGCAGCCCGCCCGCAGGCGCGCCTCGTTCCCGTCCACACCCAGTTGATCCAGGAAGATGACCTGCCAGACCGTGGCCCGATATTTGGGGCTGTAGCCGGGGCCGGGTTTGACCCAGTAGCCCTCCGCGTGCTGGGCGGCCAGGATGGCCTGGACCGGGCGGCTGGCGTCGATGGCCCGCCGTGCGGCCAGCACCTCCGGGTCATCCGGCGGCCGGTCCAGGAGATCGACCAACGCGAAATAGCGGATGGAGGGGGCCTCGGGCTCCAGCAGCCACGGAAGGGGATCGGCGTTGACGTGATCCAGCCAGGACATAGGGGGCCTCCGGCGGCTCACACCGGTGGCGGGGCTGCGGCGCGTCGGGCGAGCCAGCTTTCAGTATAACGCCGCCCGCCTGCGCCGGGGTACAATCGGCCGGCCGCGCCCGCCGGGCCAGGCGCTGCGGGCTGCTTCACCCCGAGTTTGGCGTCCGACATTCACCGAGCCGACGATATGACCCTGTCTCACCAGCCGTCGGGTGTCCTGCGGCGCGACGCTGTGCTGCTGATTATCGCCGCGGGGCTGTGGAGCACCAGCGGCCTGCTGGTGAAGGTCATCGACTGGCCGCCGCTCGCCATCCTGGGCGCCCGCAGCCTGATCGCCAGCGTGGTCTTCCTGGCCTACCGGCGGCGGCTGCCGCGCCGGGTGACCCGCTGGCAGATCGTCGGCGCGGTAGCCTACCTGGGCACGCAGCTTACCTTCATATCGGCCACCAAGCTGACCACGGCCGCCAATGCGATCTTCCTGCAATACACGGCCCCGATCCACGTCATCTGGCTCGCCTTCTGGCTGCTCAAGGAGCGCCCGCAGCGCGCCGATTGGCTGGCCATGGCCGCCATCTTCGCCGGCCTGCTGCTCTTCTTCGGCGACCAGTTGAGCCTGGCCGGCGCGGCCGGCAACGGCCTGGCGATCCTGAGCGGCGTGGCGCTGGCGCTGATGGCGGTCTGCCTGCGCGCCCAGAAGGAAGCGGTGCCAGCCGAGACCATCCTGATCGGCAACCTGCTGGGGGCCGGTCTGGCGCTGCCGGCGACCCTGGGCCAAAACTGGTCGCCGGCCAACGTGGCCATCCTGGTCTACCTGGGCGTCTTCCAGATCGGCCTGTCGTTCATCCTGTACTCGGTGGCCATCCGCCGGGTGCCGGCGCTGGAGGCCACCCTGCTGGTGACCCTCGAGCCGATCTTGAACCCGATCTGGGTCTTCCTGGTGCTGGGTGAGAGGCCGGGGCCGCTGGCCTTGCTCGGCAGCCTGGTGGTCCTGGCCGCGGTAGGCGCCCGCGCCGTCACCGGGGCGCGCCCGCCCGCGCGGTGACGCCCGGGCCGGTCAGATCGCCTGGCCCTTGAACTGGCTGAGGTACAGGTGGTGATAGAAGCCGCGCCGGTCCATCAGCTCCTGGTGGGTGCCCTTTTCCACGATCTCGCCGGCCCGGATGACCAGCACCTGATCCGCGTCGCGGATGGTGCTCAGGCGGTGGGCGATGACGAAGCTGGTGCGGCCGGCCATCAGGCGCAGCAGGGCCGCCTGAAGGCGCGCCTCCGTGCGCGTGTCCACGCTGCTGGTGGCCTCGTCCAGGATCAAGATGGCGGGGTTGGCCAGGATGGCGCGCGTGATGGAGAGCAGCTGGCGCTGGCCCTGGCTCAGGTTGCCGGCGCGCTCGGAGAGCTGTGTCTGGTAGCCGTGCGGCAGCTGGCGGATGAAGTGATCGGCATCGGCCAGTTGGGCCGCCTCCACGCACTCCGCGTCGCTGGCCGCCAGCCGGCCGTAGCGGATGTTTTCCAGCACGGTCCCGGAAAACAGGAATGTGTCCTGCAGCACCAGCCCCAGCTGCCGGCGCAGCTGGTCCTTGGGCAGCTCGCGCAGGTCGGTCCCGTCGATCAGGATCCGGCCGCTGTCGAGCTCGTAGAAGCGCGTCAGTAGATTGATCAGCGTGGTCTTGCCGGCGCCGGTCGGCCCCACCAGGGCCACGGTCTCCCCCGGTCGAGCCTCCAGCGACATCCCCTTGATGATCGGCGCCTCCGGCCGATAGCCGAACGACACGTTTTCAAACCGGATGTGGCCGCGCAGCGGGGCCGCGGGCGGGGCGTCCGCCGGGGCCGGCTGCGCGGCGTCCACCTCCGGGGCCAGGTCCAGGATCTCGAAGACCCGCTCCGCGCCGGCCAGCGCGGCCTGGATGGCGTTGTACATGTTGGCCAGCTGGCGCAGCGGCTGGATGAAGTTCTGGGCGTAGTTGATGAAGGTGGCGATGATCCCCACGCTCACCAGCCCTTGCAGCGCCAGCCAGCCGCCCAGGCCGGCCAGCACGATGACAAAGAAATTCCCCAAGACGTTGGTCAGCGGCATCAGTAGCAGGGCATAGCTGTTGGCCGAAACCGCCGCGTGATAGACGACGGCGTTGTGCCGCCGGAAGGCGGCCAAGGCCGCCTCGTCGCGGCGGAAGGCTTTGACCACCTTTTGCCCGCTGATGGCCTCCTCCATGACGCCGTTCAGGCCGCCCAGCTCCTTCTGCAGCGTCCGGAAGCCGCGCCGGGTATAGCGGGCCACAAACTCGGTGAACCACAGCATGATCGGCACCACCAGCACCGCGGCCAGCGCCAGCCACGCGTCGAGCACGAACATGGCGATCACGATCCCGACGAGGGTCAGCCCGCTGGCCAGCAGCGCGGTGACGTTCTGCGAGACGGCCTGATTGATGGCGTCGATGTCGTTGGTCAGCCGGCTCATCAGCTCGCCGGCCGGCTGGTGGTCGAAGAAGCTGATCGGCAGCCGCTGCAGGTGGCCGAACAGCTCCTGGCGCAGATGCTGCAGGGCGCGCTGCGAGACGTCGGCCATCAGCCAGGCCGAGAGCGCCTGAAACAGATTCGCCAGCAGGTAGGTGGCCAGCATCGCCAGGGCGAGGCCGGCCAGGCCGGCGGTATCGCGCGCGGCGATGTAGCGGTCGATGGCCACGCCCATCAGGTACGGCCCGATCAGGCCCAGGACGGTGTAGACCAGCACCAGGGCCAACACCACGGCCAGCGGCGCCCGGAAGCGCCCCAGATACGCCGCCAGCCGGCGCAGCGCGCTGCGCGCGTCGCGGGCCGCGTCGATGCGGCCCGGGTCGGCCGGCCGGCGCTGCAGGCCGGCTTGGAAGCTCCCCGCCCGGTTCATGGCGCGCCTCCCGGCCCGCCGTCCCCGAGCTGCGAGGCGTAGATCTCCTGATAGATCGGGCTGGAGCGCAGCAGCTCCGCGTGCGGGCCTTCGGCCACGATCCGGCCGTTATCCAGCACCACGATCTTGTCCGCGGTCAGGACCGTGCTGATGCGCTGGGCCACCACCAGGCTGGTCGGCCGGGGGGAGGCCGCGGCCAGCGCCGCCTGGATGCGGATCTCGGTCTCCACGTCCACGGAGCTGGTGCTGTCGTCCAGGATCAGGAGCTTGGGCCGGGTCAGCAGCGCGCGCGCGATGGCCAGGCGCTGCTTCTGGCCGCCGGATAGGTTGACGCCGCGCTCCTCCACGTGGGTGTCGTACCCTTTGGACAGCGCCAGGATGAAGTCATGGGCCTGGGCGGCCTGGGCCGCCGCCACCATCTCGGCCTCGCTGGCGTCGGGCCGGCCATAGCACAGGTTCTCCCGCACCGTGCCCGAGAACAGGATGGTCTCCTGGGGC
The DNA here is from genome assembly GCA_016789165.1 of Anaerolineales bacterium. Classification (GTDB taxonomy): domain Bacteria; phylum Chloroflexota; class Anaerolineae; order Anaerolineales; family UBA6663; genus SpSt-583. The sequence goes on from JAEURL010000056.1 coordinate 4,752, forward strand.
ACCAGGCCGATGCGGGCCAGCAGCGCGGCCTGGCTGATCTGGCGCAGGTCCAGGCCGTCCAGCCGGATGCTGCCGGCGCTGACGTCGTAGAAGCGCGGCACCAGGTT
>JAEURL010000652.1 GCA_016789165.1 Anaerolineales bacterium
GCGCAGGAAGACCTCGCCGAACTGGCCGGCGCCGCCGGTCTGCTTCTTGTGGCGGTGGTGGCCGTCGGCCTTCTTGGTAATGGACTCGCGGTAGGGCACCTTGGGCAGGTCCACGGTCAGGCCCAGGCTGAACTTGGCCTCGGCGCGGCGGATGGCCACGTCGATGTGCTGATCGCCCATGCCCTCCAGGATGGTCTGCTTGGTGGACCCCTCCTGATGCCAGTGCAGGGTCGGGTCCTCCTCGCACAGCCGGGTGAGCGTGGGGCTGATCTTGGTCGAATCGGCCTGGGTCTTGGGATGCACGGCCACGGAGTACAGGGCGCGCGGGAAGGCCGGCGTGTCCACGGTGAGCGGCGCGGTCTTGTCGCCGAGCGAGTCGCCGGTCTGGGTGGCCGTCAGCTTGGCCAGCACGCCGATATCGCCGGAGTGCAGGTGCTTGACGGCGGACAATTCCTTGCCGCGCGGCACGTTGGTGGTGCCAGTGCGCTCCTCGGCGCTCTTCTGGTGGTTCCAGGCGCGCCCGTCGGCGTGCAGGACGCCCGAGAAGACGCGCACGTAGGTCAGCTTGCCCACGAACGGGTCGGCTGTGGTCTTCCAGACGAAGGCGCACAGCGGGTCGGCGTCGTTGTTCTTGAGGGCCTGGTCGCCCGCCTTGCCGTGCGCGGTGGGCAGGCGCTCGGCCGGCGAGGGCAGGTAGCGCAGCAGCGAATCCAGCAGCGGGATGATGCCCACGTTGGCGCCGCCGGCCGCCACGAAGACGGGCACGAACAGGCCGGCCTTCACGGCGTTGTGGAAGCCGTGGACGATCTCGTCCTGGGTCAGCTCCTCGCCGCCCAGGTATTTCTCGATCAGGGCGTCGTCGCCCTCGGCGGCGGCCTCCATCAGGGCCACGCGCGCTTTCTCGGCCGCGGCCTTCAGGTCGGCCGGGATGTCGCTCAGTTGCTCGCCCTTGCCCATCCGGGCCTTCATGGTCAGCAGGCCCACCACGCCTTTGAAGGCGGCCTGCTCGCCGATGGGCAGCTGCACGGGCACCAGCTTGGCCTTGAAGGTCTCCTGGATCTGCGTCAGAGTCTTCTGGTAGCTGGCGTTCTCGCGGTCGAGCTTGTTGATGACCACGAAGCGCGGCAGCTTGTACTCGTCGCAGTAGTTCCAGACCAGCTCGGTGCCCACCTCCACGCCGGCCACAGCGTCCACCACCACCAGGGCGGCCTCGCTCACGTGCAGCGCAGACTTGACCTCGCCGACGAAGTCGGTGAAGCCGGGGGTGTCCAGGACGTTGATCTTGTGGTCGTGGTACTCGACGGGGACGACGGCGGTGGAAATCGAGATCTTGCGCCGGCGTTCCTCGTCCTCAAAATCGGAGACGGTGGTGCCGTCTTCCACCTTGCCCTGCCGCGACAGCGCGCCGGTGTTGAACAGGAATGACTCGGCGAGGGTGGTCTTGCCCGAGCCACTGTGCCCGACCAGCGCGACATTGCGGATCTTGTCGGTTCCGTACTCTTTCATCGATCCAAAACCTCCACGGTTGGATTAAGTGCACACTTGGGGCGACCGAGACGCTGGCCGGGTCCACCGGCAGCAGCCGGCACTACATATTTAATTGAGGAGGGCCCCCAGCAGGAATCGGCCGTACGGCGGTTTATCCGGTTGGCGACGAGGGGGCCGGCTTTGAAAAAACCGCGCGCGGGATGGTAACATGGGGGTCTGGCATTGTCAACGAAAACCGAGGGATACGGCCTCGCGGCCCATCTTGGGCTGGCTGTCCGGCGCGGGTAACCCCCGCCGGCTGGCGGCTGGACCGGGCCTGTTGGGCAAGCAAGCCATGTCGGCGCTCAACCCGTTCAATCAATACTCGTTCCTGCTCATCGCGGCCGGCGGCCTGGCCCTGCTGGCGGCCGCGCTGGCCGTCACCGGGCTCACCCGGCGCAAAGCCAGCGCCTGGCTGGTGGCGGCCGCCGCCCTGGCCGTGGCCTGGCTGGGCCTGCGCACCGGCCCCAGCGAATTCCAGGCCGCCGACCAGGCCGAGCTCGTGATCCGGGCGGCCGAGCGGCCGGTGTTGGTGGAGTTCTACTCCGATTACTGCGCCGGCTGTCTGGCCGCCAAGCCCACCCTGGACGCCCTGGAACGCGATCTCAAGGACCACCTGCAGGTGATCCGGCTGGACGTGGCTTCGGCCGCCGGCCGCGAACTGGGCGATCAGCTCGACCTGCGCGTGACCCCCACCTTCATCCTGTTCGACACGGCCGGCCGTGAGATCTGGCGCTCTTTGGGGAGCCTGGATGGTCCGGCTGTCCGGGCGGCGCTCGACCAATCCTGACGCGCCGCCGATTTCAGCTCATCAAGGAGTTCTCCGACTATGCGTTTGCCGCGCCATCCGGTGGTCCGCCTGGCCGTATTCGGCCTGGCCGGCCTGCTCGTCATTCAACTAGTGCCCGTCTGGCTGTTGCAGACCAACCCGCCCGTGGCGGCTGAGCCGGCCTGGGACAGCCCGGCGACGCGGGCTCTGGCCCAGCGCGCCTGCTTCGACTGCCACAGCAACGAGACGGTCTGGCCGTGGTACAGCAAGGTGGCGCCCGCCGCCTGGCTGGTGACGCGCGACGTGCTGGGCGGCCGGGCGCAGTTGAACTTCTCGGAATGGGCCGTGCACGCCGGCCACAATCACGCCGACGAGGCCGGCGAACTGGTGACCTCCGGGGAGATGCCGCTGCCCCTCTACGTGGTCATGCATCCCCAGGCCGACCTGACGCCGGCCGAGCGCCAGCAGCTGGCGGACGGCCTGTTGCGCACCTTCGGCGGCGACAGCGACTAATTGGCGCCGGCGCCCACGCCCGCACCGGGCCGGACCGCCGCGCAGCCCGAGCCATGCACATCCTCTTCATCTTCCTGGACGGCGTCGGCCTCGGCGCGGACGACCCGGCCCACAACCCGCTGGCCGCGGCCGAGCTGCCGGTCCTGACCGGGCTGCTGGGGGGCCGGCGCCTGCTGGCGGACACGCCGCGCCTGGAGACCGAGCGGGCGCTCTTCATCCCGGCCGACGCCTGTTTGGGGGTGGAGGGGGTGCCGCAATCGGCCACCGGCCAGGCGGCCATCCTCACCGGCCGCAACGCTCCGCGCGAGGTGGGCGGCCATTGGGGGCCGAAGCCCAACGCCGCCGTCGCCGCCCTGATCGAGCGGGAGTCGCTGCTGGCGCGGCTGGCGGCGCGCGGCCGGCGCGCGGCCCTGCTCAGCGCCTATCCCCCCGGCTATTTCACGGCCATCGGCACGCGCCGGCGGAACTACTCGGCCGTGCCGCTGGCCTTCACGCGCGCCGGCTACCGGCTGATGGACCTGGACGATCTGCGCGCCGGCCAGGCCTTCAGCGTGGACTTCACCGGGCACGGCTGGCAGAGTGAGCTCAAGATCCCGGATGTGCCGGTGCTCGACCCGCGCGCGGCGGGCCGGCAGCTGGCGCAGATGGCCCGGCAGTATCACTTCGCCTTCTTCGAGCATTGGCTGACGGATGTGCTCGGGCACCGCGGCACGCTGGCGGAGGGTGTGCGCCTGCTGGAGAGGCTGGACGCGGTGCTGGGCGGGGTGTTGGAGGCCTGGGACGACGAGGCCGGCCTGCTGATCCTGACCTCCGACCACGGCAACCTGGAAGACCTCCGCCACCGCCACCACACCCGCAACGCCGTGCCGGCCCTGGCCGTGGGCCGGGCTCGCGCGGCGCTGGCCGGCCTGACCGACCTGACCGGGTTTGCGCCCGCGATCCTGGGCCTGTTGGACGGGCCGTCCGCGCCGGCGGCGGTTGGTTAAATAGACCGGCCGGCGCGGGATTGTCGTCCGCGCCGGCCAGCTTTTGCCTCAGCGCCGCTGTCGGCGGCTCAGCGCACCGTATTCGGGTCCACCACGTACTGCCACCAATTGAATTCCACGCCGTTGGCGCGGCCGGTGCGGCGCGGGAAGCGCCGGAACCACCACACGTGGTGGGCGCGGATCTCGCCGTTGCCCCAGTCGGCGCAGGTCATGGTGCGGGCCTCGCCGGCCAGGTTGGGGAAGTGCAGCCAGGTGTCGGCCCGGCTGGGCACGGGGGTGGGGTTGCCCCAGTCGTAATCTTTCTGGCTGTTGGGCGCGTAATGGACGATGCCGACCTCGGCCTGGCCGGGGTGGGTTTTGTCGTAGCGCGTGAACTTCTCCCACAGGTTGGCGTCGCCGGTGGTGTGGCGGAAGGTGTGCTGCATGATGGACTCGGCCCGGTGGCCCATGTTCTCCAGCATCTCGCCCACGCCGCGCTCGTAGTTGTAGCCCATGATCACGAAGCGGCGCTGCAGGCCCTCCACCCCCTCCAGCACCGGCGCATTACACCAGAAAGCGCCCGGCCCGGCCATGATCGATTCGTAGAAGCCGCCGTACGGGAAGGCGAACAGCCAGACCTCGTCGATGGCGCCGCTGTTGACCTTGTTGACGATGTCAAAATCGGCCAGGATGCGGTGATAGTCCACCAGGTCTGGCTGGTGGAAGCCGGCGCCGGAGCGCACGGTCTGCACGAAGGCGTCCGGGTCATAGACGAAGCCGTCGGCTTTGGCCGGCACCCGGTCCACCTCCACCCGCTCGACCACGTGGTAGTTGATGTAGCCGTCGCTCAGGTCTTTCAGGTCGGCGATGTGGGCGGGCACCAGCTTGTCGGGGTCGTTCCAGCGCATGACCTCGCGCAGGGTCTTGCCGCCGGCCGAGGGGATGCGCGGGTTGTAGATGATCACCAGCACCTTGCGCTGCACGGGCGCGGGCGGGCCGCCGGCCGGCTCGTCGGCCAGCGCGGCCAGGTCCAGCGTGCGCATGGCGCCCTGGGCGGCGTCCTTGATCTGGTCGAGAGCGTTCTGCAGGGATTTCTGGAAGTCCATAACGTCTCCAGGCGAATAGATCAGACCGGCGGCCAGGGATAAGCGCGGCCCGAGCCCGGCGCGGGGAAACGGCGCGCGGCCAGCAGCCGGTCGGCGCGCCGGCGCAGGGCGGCCAGCTCCAGCGGGTCCAACAGGTTGTGCAGGCTGTCCTTCAGCTCGTCGGATTGGTCGAGTTGTTGACGAAAGGCGGCCAGGTCCGCCAGCAGGTCCGCCGGGATGCCTTCGCCGGCGAAATCCCAGATGACGGTGCGCAGCTTGTTCTGGGCGTGGAAGGCGATGCCGTGGTCGATGAGCCACAGCCGGCCGGCCTGGTCCTTGAGCAGGTGGCCGCCCTTCCGGTCGGCATTGTTGATCAAGACGTCGAAAAGCGCCACCCGGCGCAGCTGCGGCCGGTCGTCTTCGGCGAGATTGAAGTAATGAAAATCCGGCTGGGCGCGGACGAAGTATTGCAGCGAGCCGGGGCCGTGCGGGCCGTCGGCGCGGAAGACGGTGGGCGGGACAAAGCCCCAGCCGAGGGCCTCGCTCACGCGATAGGCGGCCACTTCGCGGTAGGCCAGCGTCTCGGTGGGGAAATCCCACAGCGGGCGCTCGCCGGCGATGGGCTTGTAAACGCCCAGCGTGGTGTGGTCGGCGAGGGAGACGCGCGCCAGGAAGGTGTAGTTGGACCCGTAGGGCAACAGGCCCTCCAACGCCAACTCGCCGTCCTGCAGGAGGCGCAGGACAGTCTGGGCGCTTACCGGACGGGGGCCGTCCGTTTCGGGGGCCGGCGGCACGTCCGCCATACGCCTCAGTGTTTGTGGCCGTTGCTGCGCGGGCAGAAGTGGCCGGCCGGGTCCATGGGCTGGCCGCACAGCCCGCAGATCGGGCGGCCCTGCCGGACGATGGCGCGGCCGTGCTCGGCCAAGGCCAGCATCTGCGTGCGCGTGGCAAACAGGCGCGCCACGCCGGCCTCCTCCGGGCCGCGCTGCTCGGTGGTCACTTCCTGCGCCACCAGGACGATCAGGTCACGGTCGGCGTCGTAGCCCAGGCCCAGCTGGCCGACGCGGAAGGCCGGATCGATGGGCTTCTTGAGCGTCATGCGTTCGGCCCGATAATCGGCCTCCACCCGCGCCAGGTCCGGGAACTTCTCGTACAGCTCCTCGACCATCTGCAGGATGCTCTGGGCCAGCGCCTCCACCTGCAGCTTTTCGACGATCAGGGTCACGGTCTCGGCGCCCTGGAGCGCCTGCAGGTAGAACACGCGCTGGCCGGGCTGGCCGACGGCGCCCGTGGTGATATGAGAGGCGGGGTTGAGTTCGTAAACCTGGCCGGGCATGGTGCGTGGCGAAGGCGAACGGTTGGTTGAGTTTTAGCGGCGCTGGGCGGGCCGGCGTTTGCCGGGAGGCAGTTCCAGCCGGCCCGTGTCATTCAATTTTACCAAATGCGGCTGACCCTGGCCGAGGCGCAGGACCGTGACCGAGGCGGTGTTGATCATGATCCGCTGGAACAGGTCCAGCGGCAGCCCCAGGTAGTGGGCGACCAGCAGTTTGATCACGTCGCCGTGCGAGACGACCGCGATCATGTCTTTAGGATGGGCGCGGACGAGCTGCTCCACGGCTTCGACGGCGCGGGTCTGCACGGCGCGGAAGGTCTCGCCCTCCGGGAACTGCATGGCCGAGGGCAGGCTCTGGACCGTGCGCCAGAGCTTGGTGCGTGCCACCGCCTTCAGGCTGCGGCCCTGCCACTGCCCGTAGCGCACCTCGCCCACGCCGGCGACGATCTGCACCCCCAGCCGCTGGGCGGCGGCCAGCGGCGCCGCGGTCTCGCGGGCGCGCTCCAGCGGGCTGGAGTAGATGGCCTTTATCGGCGCGCCCTTTAGCCGCTCGGCCAGGGCCGCGGCCTGCTGCTGGCCGGCCTCGTTCAGGCTGACGCCGGGGGTCCAGCCGGCCAGCCGGCCGGTCTTGGTGTAGTTGTTCTCGCCGTGGCGGATGAGCAGCAGCATAGTCATGGGGCGGCCTCCTGCCGGCCGAGTGTACTCGCGGCCGGGCCAAAAATGCAAGGAAGCCCATTCGTGCGAATGGGCTTCCGGAATAGGCGGGGCCGGCCGCGTTTAGCGGGCGGCGATGACCTGGGGGATGACCGTGAAGGTGCCGTTGGCGAGCGAGCCGACCGCGTAGACGATGGTCAGGTTGCGGGCGGTCAGGCTGAGCGGGACCGGGCCAAACACCGGGGCCAGGCCGCCGGCTGGGAAGATGGCGGCGGAATAGTCGCCGGCCCGCACCGTGGTCTTGAGCTCGTCGGGGTTGTACAGGCCGGTCAGGTGCCCCACCTCGCGCTCGCCGCGGTACAGGCCGATATCGACCTTGGGAGCGTTGGCGGTGTGGCGCACGGCCAGCCGGGCGCGGTTCTCGCCCAGGCGGCGGATGTCATTGGTGAATTTGGTGGCCGTCGGCGCGCCGCCCTCGGCCAGGTGGGCGATGACGGTGGCGTTCTCCCGGGCGGCGAAATGGAAGTGCGCGGGGCCGATCACGGGCGCACTGTTGCAGCCGGTGGCCGGGTCGCCATCGGCCAGGCTGATGGCGATGGCGTAGGAGCCGGCCGGCAGGGAGAGCGGGCCGACCGTCTGGCCGAACTTGAAGTCAGTCAACGCGCAAGCCCCGTTGACGGAGACATCCACGGGCAGGGCCGGGTCGATGGCCGGGCTGATATCCCGGCCGGGGATGCCGTGGATGACATAGACGCTGGCGTTGCCAGAGCTGGCGAACGCGGTGCCAAAGGTGGAGAGCGCGATGGCCAGGGCCACCACGCCGGTCAGAATGCGGCGCATATTGGGATTACCTCTTGATGTGGAAGGGTTAACGACATGGCTCGCGAAAACCGAGACCGATATTCCGAACTCGCTACCAGTACAACTCACCTTTACCGGCGTCCAATACCAGTGAGCGGGACGAAGCGTCCCCGTGAGCGCAAGTTTTCCTTAGGTCATCGTCCTCCTTTGACTGTTGCCGGACCAACACTGCGCAGACACTGTATCAATCTGGACAATCTTTGTCTGTATCATGTATAAGGTTTTTAGCCCGGCTCTCATGCAGGCGGCGGTCTCTCATGTGGCGCTTAGCGGTTGGGCAGGGGAAACCGGGGAGGCAAACGCTCAGCGGCTGAGGCGGCGTTTGGCGGCCTGGAGCTCGGCTTCGCTCATCTCGGGCAGGGTGGTGGTCTCGGTCAGGCCCAAGGCCTTTTCCTGCGCCGCGCGCCAGCGGGCCAGGCGCTCCTGGACGGCGGCCTCGTGGCCTTCGGCGGACGGCGCGTAGAAATACGTGCCCAGCAGGGCCGTGGGCAGATACTGCTGGCCGACGTGGTGGCCGGCCTGCTCGTGCGGGTAAACGTAGCCCTGGCCGTGGCCCAGCCCTTTGGCGTCGCGGTTGGCGTCCTGCAGGTGCTGGGGGATGTCCACGCGGCCTTCGGCCTCCACCGTCTGGAAAGCCTTGAAGTAAGCGCCGGCCGAATTGGACTTGGCCGCCGTGGCCAGGTAGAGCGTGGCCTCCACCAGGGAATAGATGCCTTCCGGCAGGCCCACGTACTCGAAGGCCTGGGCGGCGGCGTTGGCCACGACCAGCCCGAGCGGGTCGGCCAGGCCGATGTCCTCGCCGGCCAGGATCAGCAGCCGGCGCAGGATGAAGCGCGGGCTCTCGCCGGCGTAGAGCATCTTGGCCAGCCAGTACAACGCCGCGTCGGGGTCCGAGCCGCGCAGGCTCTTGATGAAGGCGCTGATGGTGTCGTAGTGGGCGTCGCCGTCCTTGTCGTACAGCACGGCCCGGCGCTGGATGGATTCCTGCGCCACCTCCAGCGTGACGTGGATGGCGCCGGCTGCGTCCGGGGCTGTGGTTTCGATGGCCAGCTCCAGGGCGTTCAAGGCGTTGCGCGCGTCGCCGCCGGCGATGTCCACCAGATGCGTCAGCGCGGCCTCGTCCAGCTGCACCTCCACGCCGCCGTAGCCGCGCTCGGTGTCGCCCAGGGCGTTGAGCAGGATGCGGCGCGTGTCGGCGGCGGTGAGGGCCTTGAGTTGGAAGATGCGCGAGCGCGAGACCAGCGCGCCGATGACCTCGAAGTACGGGTTTTCGGTGGTGGCCCCGATCAGGATGATGGTGCCGTCCTCGACGTGCGGCAGGAGCGCGTCTTGCTGGGCCTTGTTCCAGCGGTGGACCTCGTCCACGAACAGGATGGTGCGGATCTGGTGGAGCTTGCGGCGCTCCTTGGCCTCGGCGATGACCTTGCGCAGGTCGGCGATGCCGGCCAGGACGGCGTTGAGCGAGGTGAAGTGGCTCTTGGTGGTGTTGGCGATGATCTGGGCCAGGGTGGTCTTGCCGGTGCCGGGCGGGCCCCAGAAGAGGATGGACGAAAACAGCCGGTCGGCGGCGATGGCGCGGCGCAGCAGCCGGCCCGGCCCCACGATCTCGTCCTGGCCCACGAACTCATCCAGCGTGCGCGGGCGCAGGCGGGCGGCCAGCGGGGCCTCGCGGCCCATCCGCTGCTGCACGCCGTACTCAAACAGATCCATGCCGAGGAGTATAGCATGGCGGCTGGGCGTTCAGCCGGGGCCGGCCTCGAGCAGCGCGCGGGCGATGGCACGCAGGGCCTTGCGGCGCTGGCGGGCAAAGGTGGCCTCGGAGATGTACAGGCGCGCCATGATCTCGCGGTTGGGTGTGTCCGCCACATACGCGTCATGCAGAATGGCGTAACTATGCCATTCACGTGGCAGGGGCTCGGGGGGCCGCTGTGGCGCCGGCCGCAGCCGCTCAATGGCATCCACCAGGCGCTGGCGGACCAGTTTGCCGCGCTCCAGGTGGGCGCCGGAGGCCAAGCCGAGCCGGCCCGCCAGCGGCGACTGCCCCAGGGCGTCATAGTCGGCTAACTGCCGGAGCGCCTGCTCGACGGCCTGCAAGAAGGCCGCCTCCGGACTCCGGTCAATTGCCGCGACCAACTCCTCGCCGGCGCTCTGCAGATTGAGCGCCTGCGTCTGGACCACCGCCGCCAGTTCGGTCAGGCGCGTCTGGCTCGACTGCTGGCGGGCCTGCAACGCCAGGGTCAACCCCACCCAATCCGCCGTCTCGGAGAGCAAATCTAAATCGGCGTCGGAGAAGCGCCGCCGGCTGGCACGCTCGCTTACGCCGATCACCGCCACTTTTTCGCCGCCGGCAAAGGCCGGGGCCAGCCAGGCTATGCGGTAGCCCAAATGCGCCGGGGAGGGGCTTACGTCTTCGTTGGCCACGGCGCTGGCGGCAAGCGGGCTGTCCAGGGGCAGCGATCGGTAAGTGGCTGTGACCGTGTACCCTGGCCCTCGGCGTTCAGCGATGAAACCGCCGGCGGCGCCCAGCACCTGGCACAAGGCGCTCAAGCCGCGCTGCAGACTGGTGCGCGCGGCGGCCTCTCCACCTAGGTCCCGGGCCAGCGCGTGCAACTGGTGCCGGAGCGCCGCCTCCTGGCGGTGCAGCAGCCGGTCCAGGAATTCGCGCGCCAGGTCATAGAGCGAGTGGGTCAGGATGGCTAGCAGGGCGATCAGACCGACCTCGGCCGGCGCGAGCCCGTACCGCCAGGCGGCCAAGATGTAGATCAGCGCCAGGCCTAAGACAGCCAGGCAGGAGACGGGGAAATCCTGTAAAGTCGTGCGCCGTTCGACGAAGGTCTGATGGATGGCGACGGCGTAGCCCAACACGCTGACCGCCCCCAGCAGCAGCGCGTCCTGCACCAGGCTGGGCAGCGGCCGGCTGAGCATGATAGCGGCCAGGCCGTACAGCACCGAGGCGACGACCAGGGTCGATGCCACCATGGTTGATCGGCTGTGCGGGCCGTGGCCCACGCGGGCGCCCGACCGGAGATGCTGGAACGCCGCGACTGTCGTCACAGTCTGAAAAGCGAGATCGGCCAGGGCCGGCCCGACCGCGTCGTCCGAGAAGACCCACGCCGGCGACACCCACAGATGCCCTCCCGCACCGGCCGCCGGAATCTGGGCCAGCAGCGAACTGAATTTCACGGCACCCCCAAGGTAGATCAGGCGCGCGATCCACCGCGTTTTCAGGCGGGCCGGTGCCGGCTGGAGCTGATAGACCAGGTCATACCAGCCGAGCAGAGCCACCGTCAGGAGCGCCGCCCACACGTTGGCGCCGCCCGGCCAGGGTTGGTGTAATTGCTGAAACGCGACGAAGAATGACGCGGCCAACGCCAGCAGGACCACGGCGGCGCGGACGGTCACCCGGCTCTGGTAACCCCGGGCGAGCAGGTATCCGGCAAACCACAGGCAAACAGCGCTGCCAAGCAGATCGACCAGAGCGGTGAGGCTGAGCAGCATGACTCCCCCGTTTCGGATCGCCCGAACCGCGGACGCCCTTGGCCAGGCCGGCGCAGGCCCAGCTTGAGGTCATTATAGCCCTCAATATGTGCCGTTTGACGGCTTGTGGCGGCCCGGTGACTGGTTTTGACACTTAGTCATCGCTAGAGTGGAACCGGTTCAGCCAACGTCAAAGCACAACGAAGGGAGGCTAGCATGCGAATCACCATCGTGACCCTGGGAACGCGCGGAGATGTTCAGCCTTATGTGGCCCTGGCCCTGGGCCTTAAGAACGCCGGGCACCATGTCCGCCTGGCCACCCACGCGCTCTTCCGGAATTTCGTCACCGGCTATGGGATCGATTTTGCCGCCCTGCCGATCGACCCCCAGGACCTGCTGGCGGCCGAAGAAGACCCGCAATGGATTAATCCTATCGGCAACACCGTCCGCAACATCCACAAGACTGTAAAGACCGTGTCCCCGTTCGTGCACGAGTTGCTGCGCGATTGTGTGAACGCCTGCGCCGACGCCGATGTCGTCTTGAGCTCAACCCTGGGCGCGTTGGCCGGCTATCACGTCGCCGAGAAGCTTGAGGTGCCTTTCTATCCCGCTTACATCCAGAACATCATCCGCACGGGCGCCTACCCCAGCGTCCTAGCGCCGGTCCTGCCGCTGGGCAGCGTCTACAACCGCCTGAGCTACAGCCTGGGCGACCGCTTAGCGTGGCAGGCCATCCGCCCCGCCATTAACGTCCTCCGCCGGGAGGCGCTGGGCCTGCCCGGTCTGCCGCTCCAGTTCCCGCTGGAGCGGGTCTGGCAGGCGCGCCAGCCACACCTGCTGGGGTTCAGCCCGGCCGTGCTCCCCAAGCCTCCGGAGTGGGGCGACTGGGTGCACGTCACCGGTTATTGGTTCCTGCCCCGGCCGGCCGATTGGCGCCCGCCGGCCGGCCTGGTGGACTTTTTGGGGGCCGGCCCAGCGCCGGTCTCGGTGGGGTTCGGCAGCATCACCATTGGCGACCCCGAGGCGGCCACCGCTTTGGTGTTGGAGGCCCTGGCCCGCTCCAAACAACGCGGCCTGCTTCTGACTGGATGGGGCGGCCTGCGCCAATCCGATCTGCCCGACCACGTGTTCAAGCTGGAGGCCGTGCCCCATGACTGGCTCTTTCCGCGCATGGCGGCGGTGGTCCATCACGGCGGCGCGGGGACGACGGCCGCCGGCCTGCGGGCGGGCGTCCCCAACATCGTCATCCCGAACTTCATGGATCAGCCGTTTTGGGGACACCAGGTGGCGCGCCTGGGTGCCGGCCCAAGCCCCATCCCGCGCAACCAACTGACGGCGCGCCGCTTGGCGTCCGCCATCCAGGCCGCCGTCGGCGACCCGGTGTTGCGCTCCCGAGCCGCGGCCATCGGCCGGCAGCTCCAGGCCGAGGACGGCGTGGCCTGCGCGGTGGAGGCCTTTCAGCGGCATCCGGCGTGGGTCCTCACCAACCGGCCGGCCGCCTATCACCCGGTGCCCGGATGGGCCGGGAAATTGCGCGCGAGGTAACGGCCGCCGGCCGTCACGCAGGGGTGATCAACATGCGCCTCCAAGACTTCATCGACCTCACCTGGGAAGAAGACGCGGCCAATCCGTTGATCGAGCCGGCGCGCACGTCGCTGTTGATCGCCGACCCGACTTTTCTGCCGCCGGCGGAGACGCCGGACGGAAATTGGCATCTGTTCGCCCATTCGCTGTGCGGCCTCCAGCATTTCCGGTCGACGGACGGTGTGGCGTGGCGCCAGCTCCCCGGCCGGGTGGCGCCGGGTGGGATCCGGCCCTACCTCTTCTGCGCGCCGGAGGCCTATTGCCTGTTTTACGAACGGCTGTTAAGCGTGGTGCCATTGCACACGCGCATCGAGATGATGACCTCGACCGACCTCAGCCGTTGGAGCCGACCTGTGTCGGTGCTGGAGCCGGCCCTGGCTTGGCAAGGCGAGGGCGGCTGGCGCGGGACCGTGGGGAACCCCTGCCTCATCGCTGAGACCGGCGGTTATCGCCTGTTCTTCAGCGCTGGCCTGGTCTTCTTGCCCGATTGCAAATTCTTCGAGCCCAAATACATCGGCACGGCCTTCAGCCCCCGCCTGACCGGGCCGTATGAGCCGCTGCCCGAGCCGATCCTAGCGCCCAGCCCGGCGGACGCATACGGCAACCTTGGCGCTGGGGCGCTTAATGTCGTCCGAGCCAGCGACGGCTACCTAGGCTTTCAGAATGGCATCTACTGGGACGACGCCAGCGGCCACAGCCGTTCAG
>JAEURL010000658.1 GCA_016789165.1 Anaerolineales bacterium
AAAACCCCTTGTCACGGGACAAGGGGTAGACAGAAAGCCAAAGATCATTTGGCGATTGTCCCCACCTCCTTCCTGCGAGGCCCGTGGAGAAAGCAGTTTGGGCGGGCGACCTGGCTTACCCCGCCGCTGGGCGGGGCTTACAGTTGCGCGACAGCGCCGGACTGGAGGGGCAACGGTTTGGATTGCCACTCGCACCGGCTTCGCCGTTTGGGCCCTGGCCATCCGGGACACAGGGCACCCAAGCTGCAGGAACTATGCGATTGCGGGCACTATACTGGAGCGGGCACGGCCATGTCAAGTGACATCTGTCGGGCCGGCGTGCTACCATTGCCGGCATGACCAAACGCGATTTCTCCCACTTGCAGCATTTTCCCGGCACCCACGGGAACCAATTCGACGTCATCCTGCGCTTCATGGACCAGGTGGAGGCCCTGCCCGGCCTGGTCTTCGCCCTGATCCTGTTCGCGCTGGCGCTGCTGCCCACCTTCGGCCAGTGGCCGCTGAGCCTGGGCTTGTGGGCCTTCCTGCTCGGCGATTGGGCCCTGCTGGCCGGCCTGCCGCGGGCGCGCAAATCCTTCGGGCCCGCTAAGCCGCCGGTGCTGATGTTGGCCGTCCTGCGCTTGCCGTTTGCGCTGCTGCCTTGGCCGTGGGCCCTGGCCGCGCAGGCGGCCGGCACCCTGCTGGTGCTCTACAGCTTCTGGGTGGAGCCGCACCGGCTGACGATCACGCGTCAGGCGCTGCGCTCCGCCAAGCTGGCGCCGGGCGGCACACCGCTGCGCCTGCTCCACCTGGGCGACCTGCACATCGAGCGCGTCACCCAGCGCGAGCGCGATCTGCTGGAGCATGTGCGCGCGCTCGCCCCGGACGTGATCGTCTTCACCGGCGATTTCCTCAACCTGTCCAACATCCACGATCCGGCCGCCTGGGCGGACTGCCGCGCGGTGCTGCGCGAGCTGGCGGCGCCGCTGGGCGTCTTCGCCGTCACCGGCAGCCCGGCCGTGGACCAGGACGCGGTGGTCCCCCAGCTCCTGGAGGGCCTGCCGATTCGCTGGCTGCGCGACGAGACCGTGACGCTGGCGCACGCCGGCCGGCACTTCGACCTGGTGGGCCTGACCTGCACCCACAAGCCCTTCGTGGACCGGCCGCGGCTGGACGCCGCACTGAACGGCGCCCGGGCCAACCCCTCGATCCTGCTCTACCACTCGCCGGACCTGGCCCCGGAGGCCGCCGAGGCGGGCGTGGACCTGCAGCTCTCGGGCCACACCCACGGCGGCCAGGTGCGGTTGCCCGGCTACGGCGCGCTGTACGCGGGCTCGCTGTACGGCAAACGCTTCGAGTGCGGACGCTACGCCGTGGACGGGCTGACCCTGTACGTGACGCGCGGCATCGGCATGGAGGGCAAGGGCGCGCCGCGCGTGCGCTTCCTGTGCCCGCCCGAGATCATCCTGTGGGAAATTGGGGCTTAAAACACAACCGCCTCCCTAAGGGAGGCGGTGAAGAAGGCGGAGCGCCCGGCGCGTCGGCGGGCTAGATGGCGCGGACGATATTGCTGAAGATGTTGCCGATGGTCGGACCCAGGACCGCCAAGACGACGATCACCACGACCGCGACCAGGACCAGGATGAGCGCGTACTCCACCAGGCCTTGGCCTCTATTGTCTTTGAAAGTCAGCATAGGATATCTCCTCTCAATATGAAAGTGAACCCGAACTGAAGCCGCCGCCTAGCACTCTGCCTTCCCAAGTTTAATATACAGCAGGCGGGACGACTCAGTGATAGCGTCAGTTGGTGAGGGCGGGCACAAATCGAGTTCAGGCCGGCCGCTGGCCGGAGTGGATGGCCATGGTCCCCAGCATCAGCCGCTCGAAGCGCACACCCTCAAAGCCGGCGGCGCGCATCCGGTCGACCAGCGCCTCGGCCGCCAAGAAGCCCTCGGTGGAATCCGGCAGATACCGATAAGCGGCGTCGTCGCCGGCCACCAGCCGGCCCAGCGTGGGGATGACCAGGCGCAGATGGATCAAGATGAAGGGGCGCAGCCAGTTGGCCGGCGGCGGCGTGGTGTCCAGGCAGACCACGCGCCCGCCCGGCTTTAAGACGCGGAACTGCTCGGCCCAGGCGCGCGGCAGATCGGCCACGTTACGCATCAGATAACCCGAGACCACGGCGTCAAACGTCCGGTCGGGGAAGGGCAGATTCAGGGCGTCCGTGCCCGCCCAGCGGATAGCCGGGCCGCCGGGCCGCTGCTGGCCCACCTGCAGCATCGCCAGCGTGAAGTCGCCGGCCACCACACGCGCGTCGGGGTGCCGCCGGCGGACCTCCAGGGCCAGGTCGCCGGTGCCGGCGCCCAGGTCCAGCAGCGCGCCGCCCGGCGGCAGCTCGGCCAGCCCGATCACGCGCCGGCGCCAGGCGCCGTCCTGGCCGAAGGTCATCAGCCGGTTCATCAGATCATAGCGGCCGGCGATGCGCGTGAACATCGCGCGCACGTAGCGGGCGCGCGCGCTGCCAGTCAGATGTGACATTACCAGATCCCGAGGCGTTTCAGCGCCAGATCGGCGAGCAGGCCGAGGAGGAAGAAGAAGCCAAAGCGCCGGTTGTGTTCGAAGGCGAAGGCCACGTACCAGAGCGGCCAGATATCGGCCGGAAAGCCGGCCGGAGGCGCGGCCGGCCGCGGCTGCCGCAAGGCGCTGCTCACCAGCCCGAACGTCGGCGCGGCCAGGAAGACGACCAGCAGGGCGGGCGAGAAGAAGCCGGTCAGCACCAGGTAGACCACCAGCACGTACTGGGCGGCCAGCAGGCCGACGGCCACGGCCCGGGCGCGGGCCTCGCCCAGCAGGACCGGCAGGGTGTGGATGCCCTTGGCCCGGTCCACGGCCAGCTTGTCGATGTGCTTGCCGAAGATCACGCCCGTGACCCCCAGCGCGTAGGGCAGGCCGGCCCAGACCACGTTCCACTCCCAGACGCCCGTCACCATGAAGTAGGTGCCGCCGATCATCAGCGGCCCCCAAACCACCAGCACGGCCAGCTCGCCCAGGCCGATGTACTTAAGCGGGAAGGTATAGAAGAGGACGAAGACCGCGCCCAGGCCGAGCAGGATCCAGGCCCGGCCGGGGTCGGCGGCCAGGCTCATCAAATACAGGCCGAGGGCCAGCGCCGCGCCGCCGGTGACGCCCGCGAAAAGCAGCACGCCGCGCAGCGGCATCAGGTTGTGGGCCAGCGGGTGCGGGCCGTACTGGGCGCGAAAGTAGTTGTCGTGGTCGACGCCGCGCCAGAAGTCGGTGAGGTCGTTCAGCAGGTTATTGGTGGCGTGGGCCAGCACTAGGCCGGCCGTGACCAGCAGCCAGGGGAACAGCGCAAAGCGGCCGGCGGCCAGCGCCAGCAGGCCGCCGAGGGCGGCCGAGAGAAAGGTCATCACCAGCACCTGCGCGCGCGCCGCGATCAGCCACTGGGCGACGATGTCCAGCGCCGCCCACTCATGCGGCTCCATCCGGCCCACCAGGCCGCGCACGGCTTTGCTCCACATGGCGACATTCACGCCCAACATTCCTCCTGCTCCGGGCGAAATTCTATCACTCGGCGCGGGGGACGCTGGCCGTGAGCGGCAGCCAGATAGTAAAAGTAGTGCCCTGCCCTTCGCCGCTGGCCACGTCCATGTAGCCGCCGTGGCGCTCGATGATCT
>JAEURL010000685.1 GCA_016789165.1 Anaerolineales bacterium
GCTGGAGCGGATTGGCCAGCAGCAGACCCAGCAGCGCCGCCGGCGTCGGGCGCACCGCCAGGGTCACGCCCACCAGGCCGAGGTCGCTGAAGAACACCAGGATCAGCCAGACCACCAGGGCCGCGCCCACCGCCGTGGCCGTGCGCCGGGTGAGCGCGCTGATGATGAAGCCCAGCCCGAGCGAGACCAGGGCCAGCAGCAGGGTGTAGCCGGCCAGGGCCAGGAACGCCCCGCCCTGCCCATCGTCCAGCGAGGCCAGGGTCAGGCCGGACAGCCCGAAGCCCAGCCCCACGGCGATGGCCACGCCCACCGCCGCGCCGAGCGCCTTGCCAAAGAAGACCTCCGCGCGGTTGACGGGCTGCGCCAGCAGGTACAGCAGCGTGCCGCGCTCCCGGTCGCCGGCCAGCGCCGCTGAGCCCAGGCTCAGGCCCAGCAGGGGCACGAACAGCAGCAGGGCGTTGATCAGGCTGGCGGCCGTGCGCCCGAAGCCGCCCAATCCGCCGTAGCCGGCCGAGGCCAGGCTGGCGCTGGAGAGGGCGAAGGCCAGGGCCGCGAAGCCGAGCGCATAGAAGATCAGCCACTTGTTGCGCAGCGCCTCGCGCAGCTCGCGCTGGGCGATGGTCCAGACCAGGGTCATTTCCATAGCGCGCCTCGTTCCATTTCAAAGTCCTGCACCGGCAGATCGTGCATCAGCTGCAGGAGCGCCTGCTTCTCCTCGGCCCGGACCTCCACCACCACAGTGCCGCGCCCGTTGAGGTGGGCGTTGAAGCCGGCCGCCGTAAAGCGTTCCAAGGCCGCCGGCCGCTGGGCCTCCGGCACCCACAGGGTGAGCTTGACGTAGGGCATCAGGCGCGTCAGGAGCTCCGCCGGCGTCAACGTGTCCACCAGCCGGCCGTGCTCCAGCACCAGCACCCGGTTGGCCAGCAGTTCCACCTCCTCCAGCCGGTGAGAGGCGAAGAGGATGGTTTTGCCCTCGGTCTGGCGCAGGCCGGCCAGCAGGGCCAGATAATCGCGCTGCGCCTGGGCGTCCAGGTTGGCCGTGGGCTCGTCCAGCAGAAGCACGGGCGGATCGGACAGCAGGGCCACCGCCAGGGCCAGGCGCTGGCGCAGGCCGCCCGAGAGCGCCGAGACGGATTTGCGCGCATGGGCGCTCAGGCCGAGGCGCTCCAGCAGCTGCGCGGCGCGCTCCGGCGGCGCGGCCTTGAGCCGCGCGAAATAGGCCAGCGTGGCCTGAACGCTCTGTTCGTAGAAGGCCACGTCCTGCGGCACGTAGCCCACGGCCCGGCGGGCTGCCTTGCCGGCGGCCCGCACGTTGTGCCCGCCGACTTCAATCTGGCCCTCCACTTCCACCAGGCCGAGCAGCGCTTTGATCAGGGTGGTCTTGCCGGCGCCGTTGGCCCCCCACAGCGCCAGGGCTTCGCCGCGGCCGGCCTCGAACGAGACGCCGTCCAGGGCCGCGGCCCGGCCGTAGCGTTTGGTGACCGAGCGAACCGTCAACACGGGGCCGGCCGCGCCGGCCGCCGCAGGTTGGAGGGCACGTGCCATGACAGAACCTTTCTTGACATAGGCCAGGCCAACCCCCAGCAGGCCCAGGCCCAGCAGGACGAGGGCGGCCGGGAGCATGCCGGCGGCCGGCCGGGCCGTCGCGGCCGGCAGGGCGGCCGGGGTCATGCGGGGGGCGGCGTCCGTCAGCTTGGGCTGCGGCCGGAAAATCGGCAGGGCCGCCCCGGCGAACTCCAGGGCCTGCGCTGCCGGGCTGTAGACCAGGGCGCGCAGCAGCGGCTCACGATCGGTCAGACCCTCAAAGAGCCGTTCCGCCCGATAGGGGGTGTCGCCCACGCCGTTGCCGTCGGCGTCGAAGCCGGCGTAATCGCTCCAGTAATTGCCGCGCCACAGGTTGG
>JAEURL010000701.1 GCA_016789165.1 Anaerolineales bacterium
CGGGCTGGCCAGTTATGACGTGCAGCTGCAGACGCCGGCCGGCCCAGATTGGACCCCCTGGCTGACCGGCACCACCGCCGTCGAGCTCGATTACCTGGCGCCGGCCGCCGGCGCACACGTGGTGCGGGTGCGGGCCGCCGACCAAGTGGGCAATCTCTCGGCCTGGCAGTCAATCACCGTGACCGTGGCCGCCGTCACCAAGTACTACCAGTTCAACGGCCAGCGCCTGGTGCTGCGCCAGGGCTCGGCCGTCTACTACCTGCACGGCGACCATCTCGGCAGCGCCGCGCTTGTCACCGACGCGGCCGGCGGGGTGGTCAGCCAGGCCCGCTACCTGCCGTTCGGTCAGGAGCGTCTCACGGCTGGCGCTTCGCCCAGCGACTTCGCCTTCACGGGCCAGCGCCGCGAGGGCTTCGGGCTGCTGGATTACAACGGGCGTTATTACGCGCCGCAGCTGGCGCAATTCATCAGCGCCGACCCGGTCGCGCCGGCGGTCCTATCCACCCAGGCCCTGAACCGCTTCGCCTATGTGCTCTACAACCCCCTAAAGTTTGTAGACCCAACTGGATACACACAGAAATTGTGCGGCGAGAGTTGCGAGAATAACGGCGGTTACAGCGGGGAACGCGGCAACCCCGTCAACAACAATATGTATGAACTAACGGCCGATCAGTACGCTCAGTTAGCCATCTTTGCCGAGAGCAGCAATGGTTCTCACCCTGACCTGGCGTTGTATCTCATGGCCTGGGTGGCAGGCAACAGCATCGGACAAGCCGGCAACCCGTTCGAATACGCGGACAAGTTCTACTATGGGATGCGCGACCTGCTAAAGACATTCATGCCCTTCCCTAAACCGAAGGTCTTTCACCTCTTTATGGCCGACGCTATCAAGGCGCAACTCGACAGCCTAACCAGCGCCACGCGGGCCTATATCTACCACCGTGCCTATACGTGGTACTCGCGTTACGCCTATCGAGGCGAGAACGGATACGGGGACGAGTTCGACAAGGTCGTGACTCTCTACTCAATGGCCAAGACTGACCGCACTAACGGTGCGCCCGATCCCACGGGCGGCTCGACCATGTTCAATCATGCCAGTTACACCGCTTACAACCGCACGAGTTGGCCTTTGGTCGGCGCTGGCGGCATTCAAAGTCCCGAGCAGTTTGTGGCTGTTCTGACAGCCAACTTCGAAAAATACAAGGCCCAGGTCAGGCCAGATTTCGTCTATTCGTTTTACATCTACCCGCCCGACTCACCTAATGTGGGAGGCCTGGTATTAGTGACCGGCAACCGCGTCTGCATCCAGGGCTGGAACGGCTGCGGAGCCTATTTGCCTTAGGCACCGTTTTCAGGCGCCTATTCAATCGTCGCCGTCACACAGGGGGCACCGTTGTTCTCAATCGGCCGCAGATCCTCAATGAAAACCCAACTCCTGTTGGTAGCTAACTTGCTCATCCTGAGTGTCGTGGTGGGTGCCTGCAGCCCGGCTGCCGCTCGTACCGCCGATTTCCTCGATGAGGCAAGCACAACCGAGTCGATCCGGGTTACCCCTGCGTCATTCACACCCACCCTCACGCCGCAGCCAACGGCGACGCCCACGCATACGCCAGCGCCCACACGGACAGCCACGGCCACTCCGGTGCCGCCCTCGCCCACCCCGCCGGCCACCCCCACGCCCCTGGCCGGCCCGCTGGCGCTGTTCACATTCACCTCCTACGGCTTCTTTGGCGGCCTATACGCCGGCCTGGAGCCGAGCACTGGCTGGGTCTGGGATGAGTACTCGGAGCTGGGTTTCACATCGGCCAGTTCGCCGGCCAGTGCCCGGCAGGTGGCCTTTGCACACTTCGCGCCACGCCTGGCGTACTTGATCGTAGACGCGCCGACGGCCCAATTGTGGATCGCAGACCTGACGCTAAGCGAACCGCGCCTGATTGTGGACGACCAGGCCGGCCTGATCTTCCCCACCAACGGCTTTGATGAAATCGGCCTGCGCTGGTCGGCTGACGATCAGCACCTCTTTGTGCAACTGCCTTCCCTTGAGGACAACTTCGTCGTCCACGCCCTCACCGGCGCCCGCGAGCCCTGGCCCTGGATCTGCAACCAGGTGGCGGCCTCGCCGCGCTCGGGCCGGCTGGCCGAGTGGTGCGCGCCTATCCAGGTCGGCGGCGATTGGGCCGTTGTCGAGTGGGGCGGCCCAATCTGGCTGAGCGGGTCCGCCCCTGTCCAGCCCGTGGTGAGGTTGTCGATTGGCGAACAGCAGCCGCGCTGGGCCTGGTCTGCTGATGGCGCCCAGGTGGCCTACTTCACGTCCGCGGCCGGCCGCGCGGATGTGCACATCGCGGATATCACGGGCGATCGGCCGTTTGCTTCAGCCGTTTACCAGCCGCGTGCCGAGGCGTCCTTTGGCCTGCAGTGGTCGCAGGACAGCCGGCGGCTGATGCTGCGGCGCGACCCAGCCGACGGCCACGCTTGTCTGGAATACCATCTGCCGCTGGCCGAGCCAGATCAAGCCCCGGTGATGCCCCCCTGCTGGCAAGTGTTGGACACGATCTCTGGCCAGACGCTTTGGTCTCTCGGTGACGCCGCCGGAGCCTTTACCCCCGCGCTCAGCCCGCTTGACCTCGTCCATTGGAATTTCAGCCTGGCGCGGCTCGCGCCGGATGGCCGGCGGCTGGCCGTGCTGGCGGAGTATCCGCTGAAACGCGCCGGCCTCATCTTGAACTGGGAAACCGGTGACATCCTGGGCGGCTTCCCGGGCCCGGTCGAGGCGCTGGGCTGGGGTCCTTTGCCCTGAGCATTGCTTGGTACGAGTCTGTGTTTCAAGGAGTGTCTGAATGAAGCCCTATTACTATCTCTCTTGCGGCCTGTTGCTCAGCCTCGCCCTGGCCGGCTGCGCGCCGGCCGCTCCGCCGAGCGCCCTGGCCAGCACCGGGGCCAGCGCCACCGCCGCGCTGCCCACTGCGGCCCAGCCCGCGGCCACGGACACGGCCGCGCCCTCGCCCACCGCCACCGTCTCGGCCACCCCCACGTCCGAGCCCACCGCCACCTGGACGGCCACCCCGGTGCCGCCCTCGCCCACCCCGCCGGCCACCCCCACGCCCCTGGCCGGCAAGCTGGCGCTGTATACGTTCACGTCCTTTGAAGACGCCGGCGGAGTCTACGCCGCCTGGGACCCGGACGCCCGGCGCAGCCTGACCAATTTCGCCGCGCCGGCCGCAGCCGCCAGCGGCGGCCTGCCCGAACAGGCCCGCCACATCGCCTTCGCCAACTACGCGCCCCTGGCCGCTTACCTGGTGGCCCGGCCCCCAGCCGCGCAGCTTTGGATCACGGATCTGGCCCTGAGCGCGCCGCGCCTCATCTTGGATGACCCGGCCGGCGCCACCCTGCCGACCAGCGCCAATGCCTGGCTGGAGCTGCGTTGGTCCGCCGACGACCGGCACCTCTTCGTGCGGCTGCGGTCCGTGGCCGACAGCTTCGTGGTGGACGTGCTCACCGGCGAGCGCGCGCCCTGGCCGTGGCGCTGCACCCAGGTGGCCGTCTCGCCGCGCTCCGGCCGCCTGGCCGAGTGGTGCCAATCCCAAGCCGGCGGCCCCGACTGGGCCGTGGTGGAATGGGGCGGCGCTATCTGGGTCAGCGAGCAGCCGCCGGCCGAGCCCGTGGTGGGCCTGGCCGCCGGCGAGGCTGAGCCGCGCTGGGTCTGGTCCGCTGATGGCGCGCAAGTGGCCTACTTCGCGGCCGCCGCCGCGCGCGCCGACGTTTACCTGGCCGAGGCCGGCGGCGCCCGGCTGCTGGCCGAACAAGTCTATAACCCCGGCGCCGGCGCGGCCGGGCTGATCTGGTCCCAGGACGGCCGCCGGCTGATGCTGCGCCGCGACGCCGTCGACGGGCACACCTGCCCGCTTTACCGCAACCCCATGAGCACCACCGGCCGGACCTCCAAGCCGCCCTGCTGGCAGGTGCTGGAGACGACGGCCGGCCAGACGCTCTGGTCCCTGGGCGATTCGGCCGAGCGGGCGGCCGCCTTCCTGCAGGTGCCGGACCTGGCCGAGTGGCAGTTGGAGGCCGCCCACTTTTCCCCGGACGGCCGGCGCGCGGCCGTGCTGGCCGAGCAGTTCGGCTTCTTCATGGGCGTGATCGTGGACGTCGATACCGGCGAGCCGCTGGGGATCTTCCCCGGCCCGGTGGAGGCGCTGAGCTGGGGCCTTTTCCCGGAGACTCAGGGCGAGCACTGGCAGATCGCCAAGCCCTGAGCGCGCCGGAGTAATTGGGCGGGCGGCCGGCCTCGGCTGCCCGCCCGCAACTCCTCATTGAACATTTAACTAAGTTGGGTTGCGGCCGGGTCCGGAGGCCGGTATCTTACGCCGCATGCCCGCCGGCCGGCCGCCCCTCGACGAAACTGCGAGGCCCCGCCTCGCCATTGTTTCGCCCTTCCCGCCCAGCCTCTCGGGGGTCGGCCAATACGGCTGGCACCTGGCCGGCGGCCTGGCGCGCACCGGCCGCTTCCAGTCCATCACGGTGTTCGCCGATGCGGCTGCGGCCAGCACCCAGGGCACAGCGCCGCCGGGCGTCACGGTCCGGCGCGTCTGGCGCCGTGACGACCCGGCCACCCCCCTGCTCCTTTGGAAAGCCCTGGCGGCGGAACGCCCGGACGTGGTCTGGCTGAACGCCGGCCTGACCATCTTCGGCCGCTCCCATCTGGCCAACTTCGCCGGGCTGAGCCTGCCGGCCCTGCTCCGGCGCGGCGGCCTGCGCCTGCTGGTCACCCTGCACGAGCTGGCGGAGACCGTGCACTTGCCGGCCCTCGGCCTGCGTAACGGCCCGCTCACCCATTGGGGCGCGCGCCAGGCCGTGCGCCTGCTGCTCCAGGCCGATACCCTGGTGGTCACCCTGCGCCGCTACGCCGAGCGGCTGGAGCGCGGCTACGGCGCCCGGCACGTCCACCACGTCCCGCACGGCGCCTTCGGCGAGGTGGCGGCTGCCCCGGCCGCGCCGCAAGCCGGCCCCGCGCTCTTGTGCTTCACCAGCCTGGCCCCGCACCGCGGCCTGGAGGTGCTGTTGCGCGCCTTCCCGCTGGTGCGCGCGCGCCTGCCGGCGGCCACGCTCACCCTGGCCGGCGATGACCACCCGCGCTTCCCGGGCTACGGCGCTCAGCTGCGGGCCGCGCTGAACGGCCAGGCCGGCCTGCGCTGGGCCGGCGCCCAGCCGGAGGCCGGGCTGGCGGAGCTGTTCACGGCCGCCCGCGTGGTGGTCCTGCCGTATCTGGCCACCACCGGCGCCTCCTCCGTGCTCAGCCGCGCCGCCGCGCTGGGCCGGCCGGCCGTGGCCAGCGACCTGCCCGAACTGCGCGCCACCGCCGAGGAGGCCGGCCTGCGCGTGGTCTGGACCCCGCCCGGCGATGCGCCCGCGCTGGCGCAGGCTCTGGGCGACCTGCTGGCCGACCCCGCCCGCCAGGCCGAGCTGGCCGGCCACAACCTGGAGGCCATGCGCCCGCTGGCACTCTCCGCCACCAGCCAGCGCTACGCCGATCTGCTGACCGGGATCGCCGGGCGTTGATGCGCTGGCTGAGCCGCCCGCTCGCCGCCGCGCACCTGGCCGGCCTGGCCCTGCTCTTCAACCTGCCCGGCGCGCTGCTGGGCCTGCAGCGCACCACCTTCGACGCCTACGTTCACGTCTTCTTCGCCGATCATTACCGGCGCGCCTGGTGGCAGCTGTGGGAGCCGCGCTGGTACCTGGGCTTCTCGGTCGCCTCGTATCCGCCGCTCGTCCATCAGCTGATCGCCCTGCTCGCCTGGCCGGCGGAGGCCGTGCTCACGACCTTCGCGCCGCGGCCTGAGCGGTATCCGGGCGAGTTCCGCTGGCTGGGCGAGGAGGCCGGCTACGTCCTCGTGTTGCTGGCGGCGCTCAGCCTGCTGCCGTTGGCCGTGCGCGCCTTCGCCCGCCTCTTCGCCGGCCCCGGCGCCGCGGAATGGGCGGGCCGGCTGGCCGCGCTGCTGCCGGCGGTGGCGCTCACCGCCTGGTCCTTCGGCCAGCTGCCCACCCTGGCCGGGAGCGGGCTGCTGCTGCTGGCGCTGGCGGAGGGCGCGCGGTTCGCGCGGAGCGGGGCGCGCCTCCCCCTGGCCCGCGCCGTGGCCCTGGCCGCCGCCGCCGGCGCCACCCATCACGCCGTCTTCCTATTCGCGCCGGCCGCCGGGCTGGCCGTGGCCGGCCAGGTCTGGCTCACGGCGCCGCCCGGCCAGCGCCTGCGGGCAGCGGCGCGGCTGGCGCTGTGGGCGGGCCTCTCGGCCGCGGCCGTGGCCGCCATGCTGTGGCCGTTCCTGGCCTGGAGCCGCGCCCAGGCGCTGCAGACTCCCATCGACCATCCCAGCCGGCACAACTTCTTCCGCGATCCGGCCGCCACACTCTTTTTCTTCTGGCCGATGGCCGGCCCGCTGCTGCTGCTCGTGCCGGCCGTGGTGGGCCGGGCCTTCCGCGCCGCGCGGCGCACGCGCTCCTGGGCCGGCAGCCCGCTGCTGCTGGCCTGGGCCTTGCTGTTCGTGCTGGGCCTGGGCGGCACCACGCCGCTGCCGCGCTGGCTGTTCGGCCCCGGCTGGGAGTGGCTCACCTACGACCGCTTCGGGCTGTGGGCGGCGCTCTGTCTGCTGCCGGCCGCCGGCGGGATTATGCTGGTGGGGTGGCGCCGAGGCCGCGCCTGGAGCCTGGCCCTCGTGGCGGCGCTGGCGCTCTCGTCCGGGCTGGCGGCCGGATTGGCCGCCTTCACGGGCGCCCAGCCCCCGGCCGTGGACCTGGCCCCGCTGGCCCGCTTTTTAGATGAGCCCGCGCAGCGGCCATACCGCTACCTGACGCTCGGCTTCGGCGATCAACTGGCCCGGCTGGCGGCGGTGACGGAGAACGGCACGCTGGACGGCACTTATCACACCGCCCGGTCGCTGCCCGAACTGCAGCGCAGCGGCCTGGGCGCGCTGGACGCCGCGCTCTGGAACCCGCGCGGCGTGTGGGCGCTGCGGCCGTTCCTGGAGCAGGCGCCGCGCTACGGCCTGCGCTGGGCCTTCTCCGTCCGCGCTGAATACGCGCCGGTGCTGCGCGCCGCCGGCTGGACCTACCGCTTCGACGTGGGCACGGCCCAGGCCTGGGAGCGCGCGGACGTCCTGCCCGTCAGCGTGAGCGCGCCGCCACAGGATCCCTGGGCCGCGCGCTGGTGGGGCGCGGCGCCCCTGGCCGGCGCGCTGCTGGCGCTGCTGTTGATGCTGGCCGGCCGGCGCGTCACCTGGGCCGGCGTTGGTGCCGGCCTGGGCCGGCTGCGGCGCGGGCTGCTCATCGCCACGGCCGCGCTGCTCACCGTGTGGTGGGCGGCCATCGTGCGCGGCGGGCCTGGCGATCTGCCGCACATCTATTTCCTGTATCAAAGCCAGCTGATCTTCGCCAGCGACGTGACGCTGGCCCTGGCCCTGGCCGTCTGGGTCGTGGAACGTTGGCTGCGCCGCACACCGCTGCGCCTCGGCCCGCGCGCCGTGGCCGCGGCCGGCCTGGCCCTGCTGGCGGCCGTCGCGCTCTCCATCATCCATTCCGCTGATGCGGGGTTGAGCGCGTGGACGGCCGGACAGTTTGTGCTGCTGGCGGGACTGTATCTGATGCTGGTCAACGATCCGCCGCACCCGGCGGCGGTGGGCCGGCTGGCGGCGGTGCTGATTGCGGCGCAGGCCGGCCTGGCGGTGGTCCAGGCGGCGGCGCAGAGCACGGCCGGGCTGGACGACCTCTTCCTGCGCTGGCCGGGGGCGCTGACGGCCGAGACGCGCGGCGCGAGCGTGGTGCTGAACGCGGCCGGGGCGCGCTGGCTGCGCGCCTACGGCAGCTTACCGCATCCGAACATCCTGGGCGCGCTGCTGGCGCTCGGCCTGGGGGCCGTCTGGGAGCGCTGGCTGAGCACGGGCCGGCGCCGCTGGCTGGGCGCGCTGGCCCTGGCGGCCGTGGCGCTGGCGCTCACCTTCTCGCGCGCGGCCTGGCTGGGGGCTGGGGCAACGGTCTTGGCGCTCAGCCGCCTGGCGCCGGATGCGGGACGGGTCCGCCGCGCCGCCGTGGCCGGCGCGCTCGGCCTGGCCGTGGTCCTGCTGCCGCTGGCGCCCTATCTGCTCAGCCGGCTGGGGGCCGGCGGCGGCAATCCGCTGGAGCAGGCCTCGACCCTGGAGCGTTCTCTGCTGATCGGTTACGGCCTGGAGGCCTGGCGCGCCCAGCCGCTGACGGGCGTGGGCCTGGGCGCCTTCGTGCAGTGGGCGGCCCGCCACGCCAGCCCGGTCCTGCCATTCGAACCGGTCCACAACGTGCCGCTGTTGATCCTGGCCGAGACCGGCCTGCTCGGCCTGGCGGCCGCGCTGGCTCTAGCCGGCGCCTGGGCCGGGCGCGTCTGGCGCCGGCCGGCCAACCTTCCGGCCGCGGCCTGGGCGGCGGCCCTGCTGGGCGCGGGCGTGATCGGGTTATTGGATCATGTCTGGTGGACGCAGGCGCCGGCGCGGACGCTGCTGGTCATGGCGCTGGGGGTGTGGGCGGGCGCGGAAACAAACAGCCCCGCGCCGGGCGGGGCTGGGCGCGAAGGTTGAGCTGGTTCAGGCGCGTGCGTTCCAGAGCGGCTCGGGCCGGCCGAGCTGTTTGTTCTCGTAGCGGGCCATGACAAACAGCGCGTCCGAAAGCCGGTTAAGGTAGTGCAGTACGAATGGCCCCACCGGCTCCTCGCGCGCCAGCGCCGTCACCTCGCGCTCAGCGCGGCGGCAGATGGTGCGCGCCAGGTGCAGGTTGGCGGCCCCCACCGTGCCGCCCGGCAGGATGAAGTTCTGCAAGGGGCCGACGGCTGCGTTGAGCTCGTCGATGACGGCCTCCAGAGCCGCGATGTGCCGGGCTTCGATCTGTGGGATTACCAGGCGGCTCTTGTCGGCCTCCACAAAGCACAGATCTGAGCCGAGGTGAAAGAGCTCGTTCTGGATGCCGGGCAGCAGGGCTGCCAGGCGCTCCGTTAGGCCGTGCGCCAGCGCCACCCCGATGGCGGAGTTGAGCTCGTCCACGGTGCCATAGGCCTGGACGCGCAGCGCGTCCTTGGCCACGCGCTGGCCGCCGCCGAGCGCAGTGGTGCCGTCGTCGCCTTTGCGCGTATAGAGGGTTGTCAGACGCGGCATCGTGGCACCTTCCCGTTACCCAGACCGGATGAAAAGCATATCACCGCACCGGCTCGTGCGGCCGGAAGGCGCCATCGGGGAGGACCAACGGCGCGCCGTGGATCGGGTGCGGGATGACGTAGACCGGCACGTCGTAGGCCGCGGTCAGGTTGGCGGGCGTCAGCACCTCGGTGGGCGCGCCCAAGGCGCGCAGTTCGCCGCCGGCCAGCAGCGCGATGCGGTCGGCGAACTGTGCCGCCAGGTTCAGGTCGTGCAGGGCCACCAGTACGGCCAGACCGTCGGCGTGGGCCAGGTCCCGCACCAGGCTGAGCGTGCCGGCCTGGTGCTTGAGGTCCAGGTGCGCGGTGGGCTCGTCGAGCAGGAGCACGGGCGCGGCTTGGGCCAGCGCGCGCGCGATCAGCACGCGCTGTTGTTCGCCGCCGGAGAGATGCTCCACCGGCCGCTCGGCCAGGTCGGTCAGACAGGTGCGCTCCAGCGCGCGCCGGGCGATGGCGTGATCGGTCTCGCCCTCGCGCCCCAGCCAGCCCAGGTAGGGCGTGCGGCCCATCAGCACGGTCTCGCGCACCGTGAAGCCGGCCGGCAGGTGGGCGGCCTGCGGCACCACCGCGATGCGGCGGGCGCGCGCCTCTGGCGACCAGGTGTGCACGGCCTCGCCGGCCAGGGCCGCCCGGCCGCCGGCCGGGGCGAGCAAACCGGCGGCGGCCCGGATGAGCGTGGTCTTGCCGGCGCCGTTCGGGCCGATCAGGGCCAGCAGCTCGCCGGCGCGCACCTCCAGCGCGATCGCATGCAGGATCGGGCGCGTCTCATACGTGATCGAAAGCGATTCGAGCGTCAGCATCGGCGCCTCCTTGCCGCGCCTCAGGCCGCCTGAGCGCGGCGCAGCAGCCACAAGAAGAACGGCGCGCCGGCCAGCGCCGTGATGATGCCCACCGGCACCTCCTGCGGCGCCAGCACCGCGCGGGCCGCCACGTCCGCCAGCAGCAGCATGGCCGCGCCGGCCAGGATCGAGAGCGGCAGCAGCCGGCGGTAATCCGGCCCCCAGGCCAGCCGGACGATGTGCGGCACCACCAGGCCCACAAAACCGATCAGGCCTGAGAAGGCCACGGCCGCCGCCGTCGCCAGCGAGGCCGCCACGATCACGATCAGTTTGAGCCGCTCCACGTCCACGCCCAGCTGCTGGGCTTGCTCCTCGCCGAACTGCAGGACGTTGAGCGGCCGGGCCAGCAGGACCAGGACGGTCAGGCCGGCGGCCACGTATGGCAGGGCGGCCCAGACCGGCTCCCAGCCGCCCTGGGCGGCGCCGCCCACCAGCCAGGCCATGGCGCGCCGCAGCTCGCCCTGCGAGCGCAGCATCAGGAACGTCATCAGCGCCGAGGCGAAGGCGCCCACCGCCACGCCGGCCAGGATCAGGGCCGTCACCGACGCGCGCGCCGCGCCGGCCGCGGGCGCGCCCAGCCGCGCCAGGTTGACCACCAGGAACGTGGTGAGCAGCGCGCCCACAAAGGCCCCGGCCGGCACCGTGGCCAGGCCGATCAGCGTGGCCGGCCACTGCCAGGCCATCACCAGCACCGCGCCCAGGCCGGCGCCGGACGCGATGCCGATGAGGTACGGGTCAGCCAGCGGATTGCGGAACAGCCCCTGGTAGGCGGCGCCGCTGCCGGCCAGGGCCGCGCCCGTCAGCGCCACCAGGGCGGTGCGCGGCAGGCGGATGCTGAACAGAATCGTCTCCCAGGCCGCCGGCCAGCCTCCGCCCAGCGGCAGGCCCAGCCCGCGCGCCAGCGCGATGCGGGCCACGTCCTGGGGCGGGATAGCCACGGCCCCGATGCCGGCGCTGAGCAGCAGCGCGCCGATCAGGGCCAGCCCGCAGGCCGTCAGCGGCGCCGCGAACGAGCCGCGCGGCGCCGGCCGCGCGCGGGAGTCACCGGTCACTGGAACAGCTCAGGGTGCAGCAGCTTGGCCAGCAGCTCCAGGCCGTCCACCAGGCGCGGGCCGGGCCGGCTGACCAGGTTGTCGTCGAAGGCCGCGATCTGATTGGTCTTGACCGCGGTCAGGGCCTCCCAGCCGGGGCGGGCCGCCACGCTCTCCGGCGTCACACCGTAGGCGGCGTCGCCCAGCAGGATCAGGGCCGGGTCCTGCTTCACCAGCTCTTCGGAGCTGATCTGCGGATAGGGGCTCTCCAGGGCCGCGCCCACATTTTCGCCGCCGGCCAGGGTCAGCAGCGTGTCCATGAAGGTGCCGGCGCCCACGGTGAAGGGCTTGGTCGGGTCGGTGGCGTCGATCTCGTAAAAGACCTTGGGGTGGTCGGTGACGGCGCTGGTTTTGGCCAGCACGGCCTCCACACGCGCGCGCAGACTGGCGGCCAGCGCCTCGGCCTCCGCCGTGCGGCCGGTGAGCCGGCCGATGGTGAGCACGTTGGCGTACAGGCCGTCGAAATCAACCGGGTTGGAAAGGTAGAAGACGGTCAGCCCCAGGTCCTCCAACGTCTTCACGTTTTCGGGCGTGTTGACCTCGGCCAGCAGCACCAGATCCGGCTTGAGCGAGACGATCAGCTCGGTGTTCAGCGCGCCGTAGGTGGAGCCGATGCTGGCCACGTCCTGGGCCTCGGGCGGGTAATCGGAGAGCTCGTCGCGGCCGGCCATCTGGCCGCCGGCGCCCACGGCGAAGAGCAGCTCCGTGTTGGAGGGCGCCAGGGTGATGATGCGCTGGGCCGGGCCGGCCAGGGTCACAGCGCGGCCCAGCCCGTCGGTGAAGGTCAGGGGCTCAGCCGTGGGGGTGGCGGCCGGCGTGGCGGTGGGCGCCGGCGTGGCCGGGGCCGCGCAGGCCGCCACGAG
>JAEURL010000712.1 GCA_016789165.1 Anaerolineales bacterium
GCCGCTTCCCGGAGGTGCTCTATCTGGCCCCGACGCCCGCCGAGCCCTTCCGCGAGCTCACCGCGGCCGTCGCCGCCCGCTTCCCGGAGACGCCGCCCTACGGCGGCGCCTTTGCCGAAGTCATCCCGCACCTGACTGTCGCCCAGCCCGCGGACAGCGCTCAGCTCGATCAGATCGCCGCCGACTTTGCCGAGGCCGCGCGCGGTCAGCTGCCGATTCGGGCCCGCGTCGAGGCGCTCACGCTGCTCGAAAACGCAGCCGGCCACTGGCGCGTGCGCGCGGTCTTCCCGCTGGCGGCGGCGGCCCGCTGACCCAGGCCGGCCTCTCAATCGCCGCTGGTTGGCTGCGGGGCCGGCGCCGCCTCCTGGGCCTCCAGCCACGCCCAGCCAGCGCGCGCCGATTGCCAGAGCTGCCATACGCCCGGCAGGAGCGCGGCCACCCACAGCGCGTAGGCCGACCCGTGCAGCCAGGTGGAATAATCCTTGACGAAGATGCTGGCCCACAGCAGCCCCCCGCCCAGGTGGACGGCCGCCAGGCTGAACCAGCTGCCGCCCAGGCGGGCCGGCCGTTCCGGGAACAGCAGTCGCGCGAAGAGATACGGAAGCAGGGCCAGGCCAAACTGCAGCACCCAGCCGTAGACCAGGGCCTGCGGCGCATTCTGCTCGATGCCGGCGCCCGGGAAGCCGGGGACTTTGAGCAGGATCAGGGGCGCCACCAACACGGGGGCGATAATCCAGACGTAGGCCGTGACCAGCTGCCACAGCCCCGGCTGTTTCCAGGCCGGCCGCTCCGTGCGCAGCGGCGCGATGACGTTGGCCAGCAGCCAGCCGGTGGCGCTCAGGTGGAGCAGGATGCCCGGCACTGTAAACAGCTCGTTCTTGGTCCAGGGCCCGAGCACCAGCAGCAGCGCGCCGGCCGTCATCATCCAGAAGATGGGCGTGAGCGAGCGCGGCCACGCCAGCGGCCGGCCGGCGAAACCGGGGTAGAGGTCCGCCAGCAGGCCGGCGAAGACCAGCGCCATGAAGCCCCAGTTGTTGGCGTGGATGTGGACTTCGATTGGCACCTGGATGCCCAGCGCCGGCCCCCAGCCCAGCCACAACCCCGTGCCGACGATGATCCCCAGCATCAGAAACGCCAGGCCGGCCAGGTAAAAGCGGCGCCCGCCGGGGCCGGCCGCCCCGCGGGCCGGGTCCGGCGCGGGCGGCCGCAGGCCCAGCAGATGCGTGACCAGCAGCAGGGCCGCGGCGAAGGCCAGCGTGCCGCCGGCCAGGATCAGCGCCGCGTTGACGAGCGGGATGCCCACCAGCAGCACCAGCAGGCCGGCGTTGAGCGCCAGCCAGATGTCCCAGCGCGTCGCGGGCCGCGGCCGGCCGGCGCGGGCCGCCGCCAGCACCGGGGCCAGGCCGAAGCTGATCTGGGTCAGCATGCCGAGCGTGATCAGGTGCACGCGCAGCCAGCGCAGGCCGTTGAACCAGGGCAGCAGGTTCAGGCTGGCCAGCGAGGCGTCCAACGCCGCCAGCACGGCCAGGGCCGCATACAGCAGGGTCATCAGCAAGTAGGGATTGGTCATCGCATCTGCTCCTGGGTCATGAACCTCTGGCTCAACCGGCCGGCCGCCGGGGCAGGGTGGTGAGGGCGCCGCTCGTCAGCCGCAGGTGGATACCGCCCTCGTCCACCCGCTCGACGAGAGCGATCGGCGCCAGGCGGTATTCCAACTCGGGCGCCTGGCGGCCCAGCACCAGGTGGGTGACGGTCTGCTCCGGGCCGGCGACCACCACGGCCGCCACCTGGCCCAGCGCCGCGCCGTCCGTCCCCACCAGGACCATCAACCGGCGCACTTCCACGAGCGCGCCGCCGGCCGGGCCGAGCTGGATCCAGCCGCTGACCATCAGCCGGCCGGCCGCTGGAGCGCCGGCTGAGCCGGGCTCCGCCTGGGGCTGCTCCTCGTCCACGATCATCGCCACCCTCTCATTTGCGCACTGGGCCGGCCCCAGCCTAGCCGCAAAGCGCGGCGGCGTCCCCGACTTAAGTCGGTTTCCAGGGCCGGCGCCGGGCGCGGCGGGCCTTGGCTATAATCCAGCCCATGGCCGGCACCCCGTCGCGCGCAGTCTTGGTCGAGGAATTAGGCGCCAACAGCTTCTTTGCCGGCTTGCCGGAGCTGGCGCTCGCGGAGCTGGCCAGCCAGGCCAGCTGGCGCGAATACGGCCCCGGCGAGATGATCTTTTTGGAGGGCGAGCCGGCCGCCGGCCTGTATGTGCTGCAGGGCGGCTGGCTCAAAATCGTCAAGGTGTCCCTCGACGGCCGCGAGCAGGTGCTGCGCTATCTGGAGCCGGGCGAGGCCTTCAACGCGCTGGCCCTGTTTGCCGACCAGCCCAACCCGGCCACGGCCATCGCCCTGGAGCCGGCCGGGGTGTGGCTGCTGCGGCGTGAGACGGTGCTGGGCCTGCTGCGCCAGCGGCCGGACTTCGCCGAGCGCTTGCTGGCCGCAATGGCCGGCCACCTGGTGGCGCTGGTGAAGTTGGTGGAGGACCTGTCGCTGCGCTCGGTCACGGCCCGCCTGGCCCGCCGCCTGCTGGAGCAGGCCGAGGGCGAGGTGCTGCGCCGGCCGCGCTGGTAC
Organism: Anaerolineales bacterium; assembly: GCA_016789165.1. Lineage (GTDB taxonomy): Bacteria > Chloroflexota > Anaerolineae > Anaerolineales > UBA6663 > SpSt-583. Next base: position 2,618 of record JAEURL010000712.1, read on the forward strand.
ACCCAGGCCGAACTGGCCGCCCAGCTGGGGACGGTGCCGGACGTGGTGCAGCGGGCCTTGAACAGCCTGGCGGCCGGCGGCGTGATCACGGTCGAGCGGCATCAGATCCTGATCCGGGATCGGGCGGCCCTGGAGCGGCTGGCCGGGTAAAGGCCCCGCCGGCCCTCGCCGGCGGCCCGGCCGCAGCCTCCACAAAACCGGCCGGGCTTCTCCAAGATTCCTCCACAATGACCACCTACTCTGGCCCCATAAGCCCAGGCTGAACCGCCGGGCTGCGCCACCGGCGCCACCGCCAAGGAGATAAGGCCATGCAACGCGACGACATGCTGATCGAAGCCGCCGAACTGCTGCAGATTTACGACGACCCGAGGCTTCGCGTCTTTGACGCCAGCTTCGTGCCCGAGCCTTACCGGCAGGCGCACCTCCCAGGGGCGGCCTATTTCGACCACGCGCGCTTCTCGGACCCGGAAAGCCCCTTTGACTGCACGATCCTCCCGCTGGAGCGGCTGGCGGAACAGATCGGCCGCAGCGGTATCGCTAACGAGTCCGATGTGATCGTCTATGCCGCCGGGATGCTCCCCTACGCCGCCCGCGCCTGGTGGGTCCTGCGCTATGCCGGCCATAGCCGGGTCCGGGTGCTCAACGGCGGGCTGGCCGCCTGGACAGCGGCTGGCGGGGCCGTCGAACAGACGCCCCGCGTCTACGCGCCGGCGGTCTTCCAAGCCGCGCCGCGCCCGGAGATGTTTGTTGGTAAGGAGGCGGTCCTGGCCGCCCTGCCCGAGCCGGACACGGCCGTGGTCAATGTCCTGCCGCCGCAGAGCTATGCCGCGGCCCACATCACGGGCTCGTCCAACCTGTCCTGCATGGACCTGATGCAGGGGATGGATTATTTCCTGCCCGCCGATCAGCTGGCCGCGCGCCTGCAGGCGACGGCGCCCTATCGGCGCGTCATCACCTACTGCGGCGGCGGCATCGCGGCGGCTCTGAACGCCATGGCGCACGTCATGGTGGGACAGCCCAACGCCGCGGTCTATGACGGCTCGCTGTACGAGTGGACGGCGGAGGGCCTGCCCATGACCGGGCAGGGGGATTGGGAGATCTGGAAGGCCAAGCGCTAAGCGGCCCGCGTGGAGAGGCCGGCCGGATTCGCCGTCCTCCCGTATACTGGCCCCATGCCGCCCCTCATCTTGGTGGTTGACGATGAGCCCCGGGCCGCCCGCCTGGCCCGCGATTATCTGGAGAAGGACGGGTTTCGGGTGGTGCTCGCCGCTGATGGCCCAGCCGCCCTGGCGAGTGCCCGCCGCGACAAGCCCGACCTGATCGTGCTCGACTTGATGCTGCCCCAGATCGACGGGCGCGAGGTCTGCCGCCGGCTGCGCCGCGAAAGCGACGTGCCGATCATCATGCTCACCGCGTTGTCGGAAGAGATCGACCAAATCACGGGTTTGGAGATCGGCGCGGACGATTACATCACCAAGCCCTTCTCGCCGCGCGCCCTGGTGGCGCGGGTGCGGGCGCTGCTGCGGCGGGCGCGCGGGGAGGTTGCGGCGCCGGCCCTCATCCGCGTCGGCCGGCTCGCCATCGACACCGCCAAGCACGCGGCCACAATCAACGGCAGCCCCCTTCGGCTCACGCCGAACGAATTCAAGCTGCTGTGCCTGCTGGCCGGCCGCCCCGGCCAGACTCTCACCCGTGAGCAATTGCTGGACGACCTGCACGGCGCCGCGTCCAGCCTCGACCGCAGCGTGGACTCGCACATCAAGAACCTGCGCAAGAAACTCGAAGCGGCCGCCGGCGAAGCGTTGATCGAAACCGTCTACGGCATCGGTTACCGGTTTAAGGATCTTTAGCGGGCGGTTGGTCGTCCAGCCGCCGGCCCCGTATGGCCGCTCAGCCTTCCTCCTCCAAAACGCCCGCCAGCGGGGGCCGCTATCTCCCCTGCGTCTTCTTCGTGCTCTTCAGCGCCCTGTTGTTTATCGGGGGCACCGCCGCGGCCCTGTACCTGGTCTTTGTGGAGTACTCCGGGGTCAGAAACATCTGGCTCCTGGCCTGCGGCGCGCCCGTCGCCGTGGTCCTCTTGGGGCTTTTCGTCATCTACACCCTGTACGGCCGCTTCGGCCGGCCGCTGCGCCAGATCTTCAGCGCCATCGACGCCGTGGCCGAGGGCAACTTGGCGGTGCGCGTGCCGGCCGACAACTCGCCCCAGTTCGGCGAGCTGATCAAGCGTTTCAACAAGATGGTCGCCGAACTGGAGCGCGCCGAACAGCAGCGCCGTAACCTGACCGCCGACATCGCCCACGAACTCCGCACACCGCTCCACCTCATTCAGGGCAACCTGGAAGGGCTGCTCGATGGCGTGTATCAGCCGACGCCCGAGCACCTCACCGCCACACTGGAGGAGACCCGCCTGCTGACCCGCCTGGTGAACGACCTGCAGACCCTCTCCCTGGCCGAGACCGGCCAGCTCCCGCTGCACCCGGCCCGCTTCCTGGCGGCCGACCTGCTGCAAGACCTGGCCGCGAGCTTCGCGGCCCGGGCGGCCACGCTGGGTATTGAACTAGACACCCGCCTCGCCGACCCGGAGCAGCCGATCACGGCGGATTACGACCGCCTGGACCAGGTGCTGTCCAACCTGATGGCGAATGCCCTGCGGCATACACCGCCGGGCGGGCGGATCACGCTGGAGGCGGGCGCCGGCGAGGGGCGCGGCGTGCGGATCCAGGTCATCGATACGGGGTCGGGCATCCCGGCCGAGGACCTGCCGTTTGTGTTTGACCGTTTTTGGCGCGGGGACCGCTCGCGCAGCGAGCGCACGCACAGCGGGCTGGGGCTGGCGATCGCCCGGCAGCTCATCCTGGCTCACGGCGGAAAGATCACGGTGGAGAGCGTCGTGGGGGCCGGCACCCGCTTCATCATCGATTTGCCCGCGCCGGCCTGACCATCCGGGCGCCGGCCGTGCCGGTCGCAGGCCAGCACCGGTATAACCCGGACACTCGACCAAGGCGCCATTGGCCGGAGTGACGCTGGCGGGCTGGCCCCAGGCCGGAGGCGTGATCGGGTCGAACTCGTCCGCCATCTGCCGTAGAGCCCGGCCATCTGAGGATAGTCCGCCAGG
>JAEURL010000718.1 GCA_016789165.1 Anaerolineales bacterium
GCGGCGCCTATCGGCCGGCCCGACCGGGGCGATGGCGGAGTTCTTCGTGCGTGACAACGGCATCGGCATCCACCCCGATTACCACCAGCGCGCCCAGCCGGCGGGCGCCGGCGACGATCGGCACCCCCAGCGCGGCCGCCAGCGGGCCGGCCTCCAATGGCAGCGGGCCGGCCTGGGGCTCGCCGATCTCGGTATCCTGGACGGGGCAGCCGAGATCGGCCGCCTGGCCGGCGGCGCCCTGCCCCAGCCCGACGTGATAGGCCGCGGCCGTGATCAGGTCGAGCGGCGCGCCGGCGATGGCGCCCAGCGCCAGCCGGTTGGTGGCCGGTTCCAGGAGGTAGATGGCCGCCATTTCGTGATGCAGGCGGCGGTGGATCAGGCCGACAGTCAGCTGCAGAACGGCGGCCAGGTCCGCGCCGGCCGCCGCGCCGCGGATCAACGTCTGCTGGACCTGAAGCAGATTCAGATGGTCGGCCGATCTCTGCGCCAGCCGCCCGCGCGCCAGGCCAACCCGGGCGGCGCGCCGAACCTGCTGGCTGAAGGCGAGGTCGGGGGCCGCCGGCCACAGGATCAGGTCGGCGTCCAACCGCTCGGCCGTCGTCAACGCGTCGGCGGCGGCCGCCTCGGGCGCCAGGACCACCACCGCCGGCCCGGCCTCCGGCGCGGCCCCTCGCAGGACGTCAGCGTGCCCCAGGAGCAGCTGACAGCCCGTTATCGCTTGATCCAGGGCCGGGGCGCAGGCCACCGACAACGCCGGCTCAAGCTCGTGCAGCGCGCGGCACACCAGCCGCTCCACGGCCTCCGGCAGGCCGACGACCAGGACGTCGTTCACGCCGCCCCCATCTCCGGCCGGCCGGGCGGCTGCGACAGGCAGGCGTTGAGCTGTTCCAGGCTGAAGCGGCGATGGCCGCCCGGCGTGCGCAGCGGCGTCAGCCGGCCTTGGCGCTCCATGCGGCGCAATGTAGACAGGCTCACGCGCAAATAGACCGCGGCTTCCCGGGCCGTCAGCAGCGTCAGCCGGTTCGGGGCCTCGCCAACTTGCTCAGTCACGTTCGAATTAATCCAAATGCAGTCAAAAGTGTTCAAACCCCAGCGTGCCCATCTTAGGCGGGCGGTCCGGGTGAGTCCATAAAGGCTCCGTAAACGTTCGGATAGAAACCCCTTACCGGGCGTAAAGGCATTTTATTGTGTTTTCACCGGCGCCGGCCGCCGGTACCCCTAGAATGGCCCTATGACCACTGCAATCTCTGGGCCAAATCTCACCCCGTTGCCGGCCGACGCTGGCCGGCCCGCGGCGGCCCGGCCGGCCCGGATCGACCCGTTCGAACAGCTGCTCAACCTGAACCTGGAGACGCCCGCCTCCCCGACCGGCACCGGCGCCACGGACTGGCTGGGATTGAGCGGCCTGGGCTCGGACAGCAATTCGGCCGGCGGGATGAGCCAGATGCTGACCTATACCCTGCTGCGTGTCCTGGAGCGCCTGATCGACGATCAGGCCGCCGGCGCGGCGGGCGGGGCGCCGAGCGCGCCGCGCGGCTGGCCCGTGACCGGGCCGATTTCCCAGGATGCGCACGCCGGCCATCAGGCCGTGGACATCGCCGTGCCGGTGGGCACGCCCGTGGCCGCCACCATGGACGGCCAGGTGACCTATGCCGGCTGGAACGCCGAGGGCTATGGCAATCTGGTCATCGTCGAAAATGGGCCGTACCGGACTTATTTTGCACACTTAGACTCGATCCCGGTGAAGGCCGGCCAGGCGGTGCGGGCCGGCGACGTGATCGGCCTGAGTGGCAATACCGGCAACTCCACTGGACCGCACCTTCATTATGAGGTGCGCCTGAACGGCCAGGCCGTGGCGCCTGGCCTGCCAGCCTGAGCAGCCCGGCGCCCAGGCCGCCCCAGGCCGGCGTTTGCGCCGGCCTTTTGTTTTCGGTCGTCCCCGCCGGCCGCCGGCCGGGCGGCCGTCTGGAAACGCTGTGGCCAAGCCATCGCCCCACCTTCCGAAATCGGGCGGCGCCAACCCCCGCGCTCTTGACCCCGGCCAGCCGCCCGCGCTAGAGTGGGACACAGGCCTTGACCGCTCACGGGAGCGGCCAGATCGCATTGCCACTGGCTGGCAAGGACCAGGCATGGATTTCCCACAACTCAGCCGGCCCCGCCATCGCCGCAGCCGGCCGGCCAACCAGCGCCCCTCGGCCCGGGCCGGCCGCCTAGCGCCGCTGGCGGACCTGGTGCGCGACCTGCCCGAGGCTTTGATCATCACCGATCTGCGTTCGAACGTGGCGGCCTGGACCGCCGGCGCCGCGGCGCAATACGGCTGGCCGGCCGAGGCCGTGCTCGGCCAGCCGCTGGACGCGGTGCTCCACACCGATTACGGCACCTGCGCGCCGGCGGACGTTCGGCGGGCCGTGCACACGCACGGCTTCTGGAAAGGCGAAGTGACCCAGCAGCGGCGGGACGGCACGCGCTTCCCGGTCCTGCTGGCGCTGGCCCTCGTTCGGGATGCGGCCGGCCAGCCGGCCGGCCTGCTGGCCCTCAACCATGACTTGGCCGAATTGAAACAGGCCGAACAGGCGCTGCGGATCAGCCTGGAAAAATACCGGGTGCTGTTCGAGGACTTCCCGCTGGGGATCACCATCACCGACCCAGCCGGCCAGATCATCGAGTCCAATCGGGCCTCGGAACGGCTGCTGGGCCTGCCGCGCGGCGAGCACACGGTCCGCCCCTACGACAGCCTGGACTGGCAGATCGTGCGGCCGGATGGCTCCCCCATGCCGCCCACCGAATTCGCCAGCGTCCAGGCGCTGCACGAGGCCCGCATCGTCGCCGATGTGGAGATGGGCATCGTCAAGGGCCCGGACGAGGTCAGCTGGATCAGCATGACCGCGGCGCCGATCCCGCTGGAGGGGTATGGGGTGGCCGTGGCCTACGGCGACATCACCGAGCGCCGGCGGGCGGAGGCCGCCCTGCAGGCCAGCGAGGCGCGCTACCGCACCTTGTTCGGCGCCATGCAGGAAGGTTTCGCCCTGCACCAGATCATCTGCGACCCGGCCGGCCAGCCGGTGGATTACCGCGTTCTGGAGGTCAACCCGGCGTTTGAAGCCCTCTCCGGCCTGCCGCGCGCCAGCGTCGTCGGGCGCACGGCCCGGGAGATCTGGCCCGCCCTCAGCCCCGACTGGATCGAGCGCTACGGCCGCGTGGCGCTGACCGGCGAGCCCTGCCGCTTCGAGCAGTTCACGGCGACGCCGGCCCGTTGGCTGGAGATCCTGGCCTTCTCCCCCGTCCGCGGCCAGGTGGCCACGATCCTCACCGACGTGACCGAGCGCCGGCGGGCCGGGCAGGCGCTGGCCGAATCCGAGGAGCGCCTGGCCACCATCTTCCGCGAGACGCCGCTGGTCATCACGGTGGCGGCCCTGTCCGACGGCCGGCTGATCGAAGTCAACGCGGCCTTCACCCGCGTCGTCGGCTACTCCCGCGCCGAGGCGCTCGGCCGCACCGTCCTGGAGCTGGGTCTGCTGACCGCCGCCGACCAAACGCGGCTGCTGGAGCACCTGGCGGCCGACGGCACAGTGCAGGACCTGGTGCTGACGTGCTACAGCCGGGAGGGCCGGCCGATCATCGGCCTGGTCTCGGGCTCGGTGATCACCATGAACGGCGAGCGCTGTCTGCTGACCATGGTGGCGGATGTCACCGCCCGCCAGCACTCCGAACAGTTGCTGCAAGCCCGCCTGCGCCTGGTGGAGTTTGCGGCCGGCCACAGCCTGGACGAATTGCTGGTGGCCACGCTGGACGAAGCTGAAGCGCTGACCCACAGCCAGATCGGGTTTTACCATTTTCTGGGCGCCGATCAGCGCACGCTGTCGCTGCAGGCCTGGTCCACGCGCACCACGGGCGAGTTCTGCACCGCCGCCGGCCAGGGCCAGCATTACGACATCGACCAGGCCGGCGTGTGGGTGGAGTGCATCCGTGAGCGCCGGCCGCTCATCCACAACGACTATGCCGCCCTGCCCCAGCGCCGCGGCCTGCCGCCCGGCCACGCCGCGGTGCGCCGTGAGCTGGTGGTGCCGGTCTTCCGCGGCGCGCAGATCGTGGCCATCCTGGGCGTGGGCAACAAACTGACGCCGTACGACGACACCGACGTGCGCCTGACGACGCAGCTGGCCGACCTGGCCTGGGACATCGCCGAAAACAAGCGGGCGGAGGCTGAACTCCGCCGGCTCTCGCAGGCCGTGGAACAAAGCCCGGCGTCCATCGTCATCACCGACCTGGCCGGCCAGATTGAGTACGTCAACCCCAAGTTCACCCAGGTCACGGGCTACACGGCCGCGGAGGCGAAGGGCCAGAACCCGCGGCTGCTCAAATCCGGCGAGATGCCGGCTGAGGACTATGCCCAGCTGTGGCGCACCATCACCGCCGGCGGAGAGTGGCGCGGCGAATTCCACAACCGCCGCAAGAACGGCGAGCTGTACTGGGAAAGCGCCTCGATCTCGCCCGTCTTCGACGCGGCCGGCAAGACCACCCATTTTCTGGCGATCAAAGAAGACATCACCGCCCGCAAGCAGGAAGAGCGCCAGCGGGCGGCCATCATCGCCGTGAGCGCCGCGCTGCGCTCGGCCGCCAACCGGGCCGAGATGCTGCCGGTTATCCTGGATCAGACGCGCCAGCTGCTGGACGTGACCGACGCGGCGCTGCTGACGACGAAGCCCGGCACCGACGTCCCGGTCATCGAATTGGCGCGCGGCGCTTGGGAGGGCTTGGCGGGCCAGCCGCTGCCGGCCGGCGCGGCTGCCACCCTGCCCTTGATCGCGCAGCAGCAGGCCATCGGCGCGCTGGCGGTCGGCAGCCCACACGCCCTCGATCCGATCCAGCTGCGCCTGCTGGAGGCCATCACCGATATCGCCGCCAGCGCCTTACAGCGCGCCCGCCTGCACGAGCAAACCCAGCGCCGCGCCGACGAGTTCGCGGCGCTCTACGCCGCGGCGCGCGAGTTGGCCGCCCAGCCCGACCTGGCGTGGCTGCTGGAGACCATCGTCACCCGCGCCCTGGACCTGATCCCGGCCGGCGGCGCCCGGCTGGCTTTGTTCGACGAAGCCGCGAACGAACTGGTCACGGCCTTCGTCCGCAACCTGCCGATCGCCCTGGGCCTGCGCGTGGCCGTCGGCGAAGGCGCGGCCGGCTGGGTGGCGCGCACCTGGCAGCCCCTGATCGTGGACGACTACCAATCCTGGGACGGCCGCTCGCCCCGCTACGCGGATACGCCGTACAGCGCGCTGCTGAGCGTGCCGCTGCTCTCCGGCGGCCTGCTGATCGGCGTCCTGCAGCTGGCCGACATCGGCCCCACCGGCCGGCGCTTCACCCCGGCCGAGGCGGACACGCTCACCCTGCTGGCGGGCTACGCCGCCAGCGCCATCCACAACGCGCAAGTCCTGCAGGAGGCCCGCCAGCGCACGGACCAGTTCACGCTGCTGTACGACGCCGGCCTGGCGTTGAACAGCGTGCTGGAGCCGCGCAGCCAGCTGGAATTCCTGGCCAAGGTCACGGGCCGGGCCCTGCAGGCCGACGTGGTCGAATTCTTCCGCGTCGACCCCAAGACCGGCGCCCTGACCCTGGAATTGGTCCTGGGCCACACGGACGCCGGCCAGGTCCGCCTGCGCGAAATGGCCGGCGAGCTGGCGAATGAGCGCAGCTTCATCCACGACGTCACCCGAAGCCAACTGCCGCTCAACATCCCCGACCTGCTGGCGGAACCGCGCTACATCCAGGTGGATCCGGGGCTGCGCGCCGGCCTGTGGGTGCCGGTGCAGCATCACGGCCAATGGCGCGGCATCCTGGGTGTGCTGCGCCGGAGCGCGGAGGCTTTCAACGCCCGCGATGAGCAGCTGCTGCTGCTGTTCGCCAACCAGACGGCGGTGGCCATTCAGAACGCGCACCTGTTCGCCGAGACCGAGCGCCGGCTGCGCCGCGTCCAGGCCCTGCGCCAGGTGGACGTCACCATCGCCTCCAGCCTGGAACTGCACACGATCTTGAACGTCCTGCTCGACCAGGCTTTGAGCCAGTTGGGGGTGGAGGCGGCCGCCGTCCTGCTGCTCAACCCGCCGCGCCAGACCCTGGAACATGTCGCCAGCCGCGGCTTCCGGACCCGCGCCATCGAGCGCACCCGGCTCCCGCTCGGCGAGGGGCCGACCGGGCGCGTCCTGCGCGGACAGCCGCTGGTGGCCATTCCGGATTTGGCGCAGTCCGCCGAGCCGCTGATGCGGGCGGACCTGCTGAAAGGCGAGGGGTTTGCCGCCTATTACGCCGCGCCGCTGACCTTCCGGCGGCAGATCAAAGGGGTGCTGGAGGTCTTCCACCGCACGCCGCTCAACCCGGACGAGGAGTGGCTGGAGTATTTCGAGACGCTGGCCGGCCAGGCGGCCCTGGCCGTGGAGAATGTCGGCTTGTTCGACGAGCTCCAGCAATCCAATGCCGAGCTGACCCATGCCTACGACGCCACCATTGCGGGCTGGTCCCGGGCCTTGGACCTGCGCGACAAGGAGACCGAGGGCCACTCGCAGCGCGTCACAGACATGACGCTGGTCCTGGCCGGCGCCCTGGGGTTGAGCGCGGACGATTTGACCCATGTGCGCCGCGGCGCGCTGCTGCACGACATCGGCAAGATGGGCGTGCCCGATACCATCCTGCTTAAGCCGGGGCCGCTGACCGAAGCCGAGTGGGCCGTGATGCGCCGGCACCCGGAGCTGGCCTACGAGATGCTCTCCCCCATCGTCTTCCTGCGCCCGGCGCTCGACATCCCGTACTGCCACCACGAACGCTGGGACGGCGCCGGCTATCCGCGCGGCATCCGGGGCGAGCAGATCCCGTTGGCCGCGCGCATCTTCGCCGTCGTGGACGTCTGGGACGCGCTGCGCTCGGATCGGCCCTATCGGCCGGCCTGGGAGCGGGCGGCGGCGCGCGAGCACCTGCGCCAGGGAGCGGGGTCGCACTTTGACCCCGCGATCGTCAAGGTGTTTTTGGAACTGGAAGAACGCCAGGCGTTAAACCCGGACGAGACGGCCGGCCCGCCCGCGGCGTGAGCCGGCCGGCGAGCGGGGCTGATCAGACGCTGAGCGAGGGGACCCGCGCGCGCGCGGGCGCGGGGCTGGCCGGGCGGAC
>JAEURL010000026.1 GCA_016789165.1 Anaerolineales bacterium
CCAGCCGCTTCCGGGGCGCCAACGTCATCAACCAGATCAGCGTCAAGGTGGCCAGCGCCGGCGAGGTGGAGCAGGCTATCGCCGGCGTGACGGCCGTGCTGCGCGAGCGCCACGACACGGTGGAGGGCGAGGACGACTTCACGGTCCAGAACCAGCAGGACACGCTGGCGGCCATCACCAGCGTGACCGACACGCTGACCCTTTTCCTGGGCGGCATCGCGGCCATCTCGCTGCTGGTGGGCGGCATCGGCATCATGAACATCATGCTGGTCTCGGTCACCGAGCGCACGCGCGAGATCGGCATCCGCAAGGCGCTGGGCGCGCGCCGGCGCGACATCCTGTACCAGTTCCTGGTGGAATCGGCCGTGCTCAGCTTTGTGGGTGGCCTGATCGGGGTGGCCACGGGCTGGCTGATCGCCAGCCTGGTGGGCCGGGTGCAGCTGGGCACCTCGGCCATCACCCCGGTGGTCAGCGCCGATTCGATCGTGATGGCGACGGGCTTCTCGATTGCGGTCGGCCTGTTCTTCGGCATCTACCCGGCCACGCGGGCCGCCGGCCTGGAGCCGGTGGAGGCCCTGCGCTACGAATAAGGGCCAGTCCTGAAGGTCTTCTAAGATTTCCTTAATCTGCGGCGCGTATAGGCAGGGTAGGAGATCTTGCTCATGCCATCCCGCGTCCCCTCGGCAGCCCTGGCCGGCCTGGCCCCCGGCCAGGCCATCCACTTTGGGCACAGTTTTCTGGTCGTCAACATCGCCGGCCTGCGCTTCGCCCTGGACCCGGCCACAGAGACCGGCTACCTGGCCGCGCCGTTCAGCAACCTGACCGCCACCGCGGCCACGCCGCTGCGGAGCTACCAGCCGCTGGTGGACCCGGCCGGCCTGCTGCCCTCGGCCGAGGCGCTGGCCGAGCACGTGGACGTGGTGCTCTACTCCCACCTGCACGCCGACCACTTCAATGCCGCCTTGCTGGCGCGGATGCTGCGCGCCCAGCCGGGCTTGCAGGCGCTCTGGCCGGCCGGCGCCCCGCAGCTGCTCCGCCCGCCGCGCCGGCCGCTGGCCGGCTGGGGACAGAGCGCGGCGGCGGCCCTCAATCGGCTGCCGTGGGCGGACAATGTGCCGGCCGGCCTGCAGGAATACCTGGCCTCCGCCCCCCTGGAGCTGCCGGCCGGCCGGACTCACGAGGTGGACGACGGCTGGGTGCGTATCCTGCGTGCCCGGCCGCTGGTGGGTGTGCGCGCCTTCGCCGTCCGGCATCCGCGCCCGCTGCTGTGGGTGCGCACGCCCTGGGAGGCCGCGGTCCCGCCTGTCCTGGGCTACGAGATCTTTTACGAAGAGGGGGAGACCCTGCGCAGCGTCCTGCTGGTGGGCGAGAGCAGCACGGACCCGGAGGTGCTGTACCAGATCTGGGCCAGCCGGGAACGGCTGGTGAGCGTCTTCGCGCCGGCCGACCAGATGCCGGGCTTGCCCGGTGTGAGTTGGCTGTACGACAGCTACTTCCACGCCTCGCCGCGGCTGCTGGCGCTGGCCGAGAAACTCGTGGGTCCGCGCACCAGCCTGCACGGCCTGCATCACGGCCTGTGGCTGTACACGTTGACCGAGGGCGACCTGGAGCGCGAACGGCGGCGCCTGGCCTGGCCGCGGGCGGCGCGGGGGCCGGCGGCCGGCCTGCCCGAAGCGCTGCGCGCCAGCCGGGCCGCCCGCGAGTTGTCCTGGCAGGCCGTTGGCCGTTTCCAGGCCTTGCTGGCGCGCCTGCGTCAGGCCGGCCTCGAGGCCGGCGGCCACGTGACCTTCACGGCCATGGGCCAGGCCTTTGCCCTGGGCGGCTGATGGGCTGGACCAGGCCCCGCGTCCGGGCGGCGGAGGCTGGTAAACTCGGCTCACCGCGCCGCTCCTGAAAGGATTCCGCCGCCATGCCTCCCACCCCCTCTGATCAACCAGTTCTGGAACTGCGGGTTGCCCTGACGGCCCGCGACTACGAGCGCCTGGTGCGGTTCTACTGCGCCGGCCTCGGGCTGGAGACCACCCAGGTCTGGCCCAGCGAGCAGGGCCGGGCCGTCATTCTGGACATGGGCCGGGCCACGCTGGAGGTCTTCGACGAGCAGCAGGCCGCCACCATCGATCAGCTCGAGGCCGGCCGGCGGGTCAGCGGCCCGATCCGCTTCGCCTTGCAGGTGCCGGACCTGGAGGCGGCCATGGCGCGCCTGCTGGCCAACGGCGCCGTGCTCGTCCACCCGCCGGTGCGGACGCCCTGGGGCGAATACAACGTGCGGCTCCAGGACCCGGAGGGCTTGCAGGTGACGCTCTTCCAGGCGTCGGCCTGACGCGCGGCGTCGCCAACCGCGCCGGCTTCAGCCATACAGCCGCAGCGCGGCCAGGTAGGCCAGGTTAAGGGGCAGGGTCCACCATAGCCCCACCGGCGAGCGCGCCAGGCGCCGCCCGATGCTGGCCGGGGAATAGAAGCGCCGGTTGGCGCGGCGGTAGCCGGCCAGCAGGGCCTCCGGGCTCATCTGGCGCGGCTGGAAAACGACCGCCGCCCGGCCATTGTAGAGGCTCCAGTCGCGGGTGAGGAGTCGGCCTTCGGCCTCCAGGCGGCGGAAGAGCGGGGTCCCCGGGTAGGGGGTCAGGATGTTGAAGGTCGCGTTCTGCACGCCGGCCGCCTCCAGGAAGTCCAGCGTCTCGTCGAACACCGCCTCCGTGTCGTGGTCAAAACCGAATACGATGCCGGCCTGTACCGCGATGCCGTAGGAATGGATGCGCTCAATGGCCTGCGCGTAGGCCTCCACGCGGTTGAAGCCCTTGCGCACCGAGTCCATGCTGGCCTGGGAGATCGACTCCAGCCCGATGAAGAGCTGCTTGCAGCCGCTGCGCGCGGCGGCCTCCAGGAAGGCCGGGTCCAGGCCGGCCTGCAGGCTGGCTTGGCTGCTCCACCACTTCCGGTGCGGGGTGATGGCCCGGAACAACGCCTGCGCGTATTCGCGGTCGCAGGCCAAGTTGTCGTCCCAGAAGATGATGACCTTCCCCGGGAAGGAGGCGTATTCGGCCGCGACCGCGGCCACCGGGCGCTGGCGGACCCGGCGCTGGTACATGACGGCCACGGCGCAGAAGTCGCAGGCAAAGGCGCAGCCGCGCGTGGCAAACAACCGGCCGGCGGTCAGATCCCGGCGCCGGTAGAGATCCTGCCGCGCCGCCGGCGCCGCCTCGAGCGCGGGCGGGGCGGCGGCTTGATAGCGGCGGGCGTAGCGGCCGGCCTCAAACTCGCGCAGGAAGCGCGGCCACTCCGTCTCGGCCTCGCCCACGAAGATCACGTCGGCGTGCTGCTGGGCCTCGTCCGGGAGCAGGGTGACGTGCGGTCCGCCCAGCGCCACCGGGACGCCCCGCCGGCGGAAGCCGGCGGCGAGCTCATACACGTGCCCGGCGCTGGGGGTGTGGAACGTGATCGCCACCAGATCGGCCGGCGCCGC
>JAEURL010000066.1 GCA_016789165.1 Anaerolineales bacterium
CGCGGCGGAGTACAAGTCGATCGTAGAGCTGATGAATGTGGTGGACGAGTACATTCCGCAGCCGGTGCGGCAGAAGGACAAGCCGTTCCTGATGGCGATCGAGGACGTGTTTTCGATCAAGGGGCGCGGGACGGTGGTGACGGGGCGGATCGACCGGGGGACGGTGAAGGTGGGGGAGCCGCTGGAGATCATCGGGCTGCGGGAAGAGAGCATGAGCACGGTGTGCACGGGGGTGGAGATGTTCCACAAGTTGCTGGACGCGGGGGAGGCCGGCGACAATGTGGGGTTGTTGTTGCGCGGGATAGACCGGGACCAGGTGGAGCGGGGGATGGTGCTGGCGAAGCCGGGGTCGATCAAGCCGCACCAGCGGTTTGAGGCGGAGGTGTACGTGCTGAAGAAGGATGAGGGGGGTCGGCACAAGGCGTTCTTTGGGGGGTATCGGCCGCAGTTTTACATTCGGACGATGGATGTGACGGGGAACATCACGCTGCCGGAGGGGGTGGAGATGGTGATGCCGGGGGACAACGTGAACATGAAAGTGGAACTGATCACGCCGGTGGCGCTGGAGGCGGGCAGCCGCTTCGCCATCCGCGAAGGCGGCCTGACCGTCGGCGCCGGCGTCATCACCAAGGTGCTGGAGTAAACCGATGGCCAAGCAGAAGATTCGCATCCGCCTCAAGGCGTACGATCATCGCGTTCTGGACCAATCGGCCAAACGCATCGTGGAAACGGCCGAGCGCACGGGCGCCCGGGTGGTCGGCCCTGTGCCGCTGCCCACGCGCACCGAGAAATTCACGGTCCGGCGCAGCCCGTTCATTGACAAGGACACGCACGAGCACTTTGAGATCCGCACCCACAAACGGCTGATCGACGTGCTGGACCCGGATGCGAAGACCATCGACCTGCTGACCCGCCTGAATTTGCCGGCCGGCGTCGATATCGAAATTAAGCTATAATAACGAGCCGCCTCAGTCAGGCGGTATAGCGTGGGGACGAGCCTGTTGCGTCGCGGCCCGAATAAACCGGAGCGCCGCGACCACTGGCTGACGCCCGCGCCGTAGGGATGATGCTGCCGTCGCCCAGGCAGACAGTCCCCCGAACCGTGCGGTGACGCAGGTACGTGCTGCGCCACCCAACACAAGGAGCCACATCATGAAAGGGCTGATTGGAAAGAAGGTCGGCATGACCCAGCTGATCGCGTCGAATGGCGTGGTAACGCCAGTGACGTTGATCCAAGCTGGGCCATGCTTTGTTACCCAGGTGCGCACGCCGGAGAAGGACGGCTATTCGGCTGTCCAGCTCGGCTTTGAGGAGGTCCACCCCAAGCGCCTGACGGGCGGGGAGCTCGGCCACCTCAAGCGCGAGGGCTTGAACCTGCCGCCCCTGCGCCACCTGCATGAGTTCCGGGTGGACAGCCCGGACGTGAAGGCCGGCGATCAGGTGCAGGTGGACGTGTTCGCCATCGGCGAGCGCGTGGATGTCCTGGGCATCAGCAAAGGCAAAGGCTTTCAGGGCGGCATCAAACGCCACAACTTCCGGCGCCAGAACAAGACCCACGGCGCCTCGGACCGCACCCGCGCCCCCGGCGCCAGCTCATCCAACACCACCCCCGGCCGCCTGCGCAAGGGCAAGCGCATGGCCGGCCATATGGGCATGGACCGCGTCACCCTGGCCAACCTCAAGGTGGCTCTGGTTGACGCCGAGCGCAATCTGCTCGGCGTGTCCGGCAGCGTCCCCGGTGCCACCGGCGCCATCGTGTACATCAAGCCCTCTCGGAAAGGAGGGAAGTAACAGTTAGCGGGTTTTGCCCCACTCTCCTGTTACTGAAGATTGCCATGGAAGTCGAAGTCAAGAACATGCAAGGCCAGACGGTCAGCCGCGTTGAGCTGCCGGCCGCGATTTTCGAGGCCCCCGTGCGCGGCGACCTGATGCACCAGGCGTTGGTCCGCCAGCTGGCGAACGCCCGCCAAGGCACCCATTCCACTAAGACCCGCGGTGAGGTGTCGGGCGGCGGCAAGAAGCCCTGGAAGCAAAAGGGCACCGGCCGGGCGCGCCAAGGGTCCACCCGCGCCCCGCACTGGAAGGGCGGCGGCAAGGCCCACACCCCCAAGCCGCGCGATTACGCGCTGCGGATGCCGCGCCAGATGCGGCGCGCCGCGCTGCGTTCGGCGTTGAGCGCCAAAGCGGCCGAGGCGCAGATTGTGGTGGTGGATACTCTGGCGCTGGGCCAGCCCAAAACGGCTGAGATGCTCAAGGCGCTGACGGCCCTGGTCGGCGCGGACACGGTGCTGGTGCTGCTGCCGGAGCGGAATGAGAACGTGGAGAAATCGCTCCGCAACATCGAGCACGCCAAGTACCTGCGCGCCAATTATCTGAACATCCGGGATCTGTTGAGCTTCGACCGGGTCGTGCTGCCGCTGGCGTCGCTGGACGTGATCCAGGGCTACCTGGGCTGAGGAGAACGGCGATGTTGACCGTATATGACGTTCTGCGACGGCCGGTCGAGACCGAGAAGTCGCGTTATCAGCAGACCAAGCTGCACCAGTACGTGTTCGCGGTGCATCCGCGCGCGACCAAGACCCAGGTCAAAGAAGCTGTGGAAACGCTGTTTGACGTGGAAGTGATCAAGGTCAATGTGGTGGTCGTCCCGCCCAAGATGGGCCGGCGCGGCCGAACCCGCCGGATCGTCCAGCGCAAGCCGGAATACAAGAAGGCGATCGTCACGATCCGCGCCGACCAGACCATTGACCTGTTCGAGGGTGTCAAATAATGGCTGTCAAAATCTACAAGCCAACCTCGCCGGGCCGTCGCGGGATGACGAGCCCGACCTTCGAGGAAATCACCAAGACCACGCCCGAGCGCCGGCTGACCCGGCCGCTACGCAAGTCCGGAGGCCGCGACCATCAGGGCACGGTCAGCATCCGGCATCGCGGCGGGGGCCATAAGCGCCACCTGCGTCTGATCGATTTCAAGCGTGACAAGCTGGACATCCCGGCCAAAGTGGCGGCGGTGGAGTACGACCCCAACCGCTCGGCGCGCATCGCGCTCTTGCACTATGCGGACGGGGAGAAGCGGTACATCATTGCCCCGCTGGAGCTGAAGGTCGGCGACACGGTGCGGGCCAGCCGCAAGGAAATCGACATCCGCGCCGGCAACGCTTTGCCGATCGCCAATATCCCGGTGGGCACGCTGATCCACAACATCGAGATCCAGCCCGGCAAGGGCGGCCAGATTGCGCGCTCGGCCGGCATGGCGGCCCAGCTGCTGGGCAAAGAGGGCGATTACGCCCAGGTGCGCCTGCCTTCGGGGGAAGTGCGCCTGATCCGGCAGGAGTGCATGGCCACCATCGGCGTGGTCGGCAACCTGGATCACTCGAATGTCAAGCTGGGCAAGGCGGGGCGCAAGCGCCACATGGGCGTGCGGCCGACGGTGCGCGGCACGGCGATGAGCCCGCGCGACCACCCGCATGGCGGCGGCGAGGGCCGGCAGCCGGTAGGCAAGCCGGGTCCGCGCAGCCCGTGGGGCAAGCCGACCCGCGGCTTCAAGACCCGCCGCAATAAGAAGAGCGACCAGTTCATCGTGAAGCGGCGCGGCCAGCGCTAAGCCGTCACTTGGGTGAGGAGAACGACGTATGTCGCGTTCATTGAAAAAAGGGCCGTTTGTCGACCCCAAGCTGTTGAAGCGGATTGAGGCCATGAACCAGCGCGGCGACAAGAAAGTCGTGCGCACCTGGAGCCGGGCCAGCACGATCTTCCCGCAGATGGTTGGCCATACCATTGCCGTGCATGACGGCCGGCGGCATGTGCCGATCTACATTACCGAGAACATGGTCGGGCACAAGCTGGGCGAGTTCGCGCCCACCCGCCTGTTCCGCGGCCACGTCAGCAAGGAAAAGACGACGGAGACCGCAGGAGGCGCGAAGGCATGACGGAAGTAAAGTCGCAGGCGCGCTATATCGGCCTCTCAGCGCAGAAGACGCGGCTGGTGGTGGACATGGTCCGCGGGCGCAACGCCGACGAGGCGCTGAATATGCTTAAGTTCACGCCCAAAACGGCGGCCCGGGCGGTCTATAAGGTCGTGCGCACCGCCATTGCCAACGCGGAAGAGAACTTCGGCCTCAACCGGACCGACCTGTACATCAAGCAGGCCTACGCCGACGAGGGGCCGACCCGCAAGTGGCGGCGCTTTGGCGCGCGCGGCCGGTTCAAGCCGTTGCTGCGGCGTTCGGCGCACATCACCGTGATCGTGGCTGAGAAAGAAGGAGCGGCGTCCTAATGGGTCGAAAAGTTCATCCGATCGGCTTCCGGCTGGGGATCATCAAGGACTGGGAGGCGCGCTGGTACGCGCCCAAGGGCAAGTACGCCCAGCAGCTCCAGCAAGACTTCACCATCCGCAAGCTGGTCTACAGCCAGGCGCCGAAAGCCGGCATCGCGCGGGTGGATATTGACCGCTCGCCGTCCAGCGTGACGGTAACGATCTGGACCGCCAAGCCGGGCATCCTGATCGGCCGCAAGGGCGCGCAGGTGAAAGTGCTGCGCCACAGCCTGGAGGCGCTGACCGGCTCCAAGGTCAAGCTGGAGGTCGAGGAGATCACCCAGCCGGACCTGGAGGCCAAACTGGTGGCCGAGAACATCGCCGACCAGATGGAGCGCCGGATCAGCCACAGCCGCGCCATGAAGCGCGCGGTCACCCAGGCTATGCGCCAGGGCGCCCAGGGCATCAAGATCATCAGCTCCGGCCGGCTGGGCGGCTCGGAAATGTCCCGCCGGGAGAGCGCCCGCGAGGGGCGTGTTCCGTCGCAAACCCTGCGCGCGGACATCGATTTCGCCCGCGCCGAGGCGCTGACGACCTTCGGCCGGATCGGCGTCAAGGTCTGGATCTACAAGGGCGAGAAGATGCCCGAGGCCGTGGAAGTGCCGGAAGTGACCGAAGACGTCTACGTGAGCGAATAAGGGCCCGGGCGGGGCGGGGCGGCCAAAGGCTGCCCGAAGCGCTGCCCGCCCAGGCTGGGACGAGGTGGAACTATGTTGATGCCGAAGCGCGTGAAATGGCGCAAGCAGATGCGCGGGCGGATGACCGGCCACGAAACCCGCGGCGTGGAGATTTCATTTGGCGAGTACGGCCTGCAGGCCCTGGAGCCGTGCTGGCTGACCCAGCGGCAGATTGAAGCGGCCCGCCGGGCCCTGGTGCGTTACATGAAGCGCCGCGGCAAGGTCTGGGTCCGGATCTTCCCGGACAAGCCGGTGACCCAGCGCGCGGCGGAGAGCCGCATGGGCAAGGGTAAAGGCGCCGTGGATCACTGGGTGGCCGTGATCCGGCCCGGCCGGATTATCTTTGAAGTGGCCGGCCTGCCCGGGGACGTCGCCAAGGAGGCGATCCGGCTGGCCTCCCATAAGCTGCCCATCAAGACCAAGATGGTGACCGCCGACGAGATCGTCGCCGGGGGAGGTCAGTGATGCGCGCCACCGAGATTCGGGCGCTGAGCACAGCCGAGATTGAAGGCAAGCTCGAGGACGCCCGCGAAGAGTTGTTCAAATTGCGCTTTCAGTTCCGCACCGGCCAACTGACCGACTTCACGCGGCTGCAGGCCGCGCGCCGCTCGGTCGCGCGGCTGGCCACCATCCTGCGGGAGCGCCAGATTGCCGCTGGGCTGGCGGCCCAGAAGGAGAGTTGACATGCCGCGCCGTCGACTTGTGGGTAAAGTGACGAGCAACAAGATGACCAAGACCGTCGTGGTGGAGGTGGAGAGCAGCTACCGCCACCCGCTGTACGGCAAGGTCGTGCACCGCGCCAAGCGTTTCCTGGCGCATGACGAGCAGAGCTGCCAGATCGGCGACACGGTCCAGATTGTGGAGAGCCGGCCGCTCAGCAAGCGCAAGCGCTGGATGGTGGAAACCGTCCTCAACCGGGGCGTGCAGGTGTCGGAGCTGGCGCCGGAGGGAGGGGCGGCATGATCCAGCAGGAGACGCGCCTCACGGTGGCCGACAACACGGGCGCTCGCGAGCTGTTGGTGATCCGCATCATGGGCGGCTCCAAGCGCCGGTACGGCTACATTGGCGATGTGGTGGTGGCCACGGTCAAGACCGCGGCGCCGCAGGGGTCGGTCAAGAAGAGCGCGATCGTCAAGGCCGTGATCGTGCGCTGCGCCAAGGAGTTCAAGCGCGACGACGGCTCCTACATCCGCTTTGACGACAACGCCGCCGTGATCCTGGACGACGACGGCGAAAACCCGAAGGGGACGCGCATCTTTGGCCCGGTGGCGCGCGAGCTGCGCGAAAAGGGCTTTATGAAGATCGTCTCGCTGGCGCCGGAAGTGCTG
>JAEURL010000132.1 GCA_016789165.1 Anaerolineales bacterium
GTATTTCAGCGGGGTGGCGGCGCCGGCCGGCGAGGCCGCCTTCCTGCGCGGCGAGCGCCTGATCTGGCGCTGGGCCGGCGGCGAGCACGAAATTTGCAGTGTGGGCGATATTGGCCTGCGCGGCCGGCACAACGTCCTGAACGTGCTGGCCGCCGGTGCCCTCAGCGGCGCCGCGCTCAGCCTGGCCGGCCAGCCGGCCCCCGCCGCGGTGGAGGCCATGCGCGCTGGCCTGGCCGGCTTCCAGGGCGTCGAGCACCGGCTGGAGTTCGTGCGCGAGTGGCAGGGCGCGCGCTGGTACAACGATTCGATGGCCTCCGCGCCCGAGCGCGTGGCCGCCGCGCTGCAGGCGTTTGACGAGCCGCTCGTCCTGCTGCTCGGCGGGCGCGACAAGAAGCTGCCCTGGGACGATCTGGCCGGGCGGGTGCGCGAACGGGTCCGGCACACGGTGCTCTTCGGCGAGGCCGGCCCGCTGATCCGGCGCGCGCTGGAGGCCGCCCAGGTGGCGCCGGACCGCCTCACCCAGTGCGGCCCGCTGCGCGAGGCCGTGGCGGCGGCGGCCCGGCTGGCGGCCCGCGGCGATGTGGTCCTGCTTTCGCCGGGCTGCACGAGTTTCGACGAGTTCAAGGATTTCGCCGATCGCGGCGAGCAGTTCAAGGCTTGGGTGCGCGCCCTGTGAGCGCGCCCCGGCCGCCCAGGCACGGAATAGGCGGAGAACGACTATGGCTGTAGCAGAGAACACCCAGGTCCGGCCGGTGGCCAAGAAGACCCAGCGGCTGCCCTTCGACGTGCCGCTGGTGGCGGCGGTGGGCGCGCTGCTGATCTTCGGCCTGATGATGGTGTACTCGTCCACCTTTGACTGGTCGTACGCCGCCTATGGCAGCCCGGCCGCCATCTTCCTGCGCCAGCTGCGCTGGGTGGGCGTGGGCCTGATCTGCATGTTCGTGGCGGCGCGCGTGGATTACCGCTGGTGGCGGCCGGCGGCCGTGGTCCTGATGGGCGTGACCATCGTGGCCTTGCTGCTGGTGCTGGTGATCGGCTCGACCAAGTTCAACGCCCAGCGCTCGTTCTTCGGCGGCTCCGTCCAGCCCTCCGAGCTGGCCAAGTTCGCCACCATCATCTACTTGTCGGTCTGGCTGGCCTCCAAGGGCGAGAAGATCCGCGACCTGAGCTACGGCCTGGTGCCCTTCGGCGTGATCGTGGGCTTCCTGGTGGCCCTGATCCTGATGCAGCCGGACCTCTCGGCGGCCGGCACCGTGCTGGCCATCGCGGCCCTGATGTTCTTCATCGCCGGCGCGGACCTGGTGCAGCTGGCGCTGGTGGCGCTGAGCGGCCTGGCCACCATCGGCCTGCTGATGCAGCTGCCGATGCAGCTGGCGGTCACCGGCCGGCAGCGCTTGTGGGAGTACATCCTCGGCCTGAAGGACCTGACCCAGGCCTCCTGGCACGTCAAGCAGGCCGCTATCGCCTTCGTCAACGGCGGCCTGTTCGGGCGCGGGCTGGGCGCCAGCCACCAGAAGTTCGGCTTCCTGCCCACCCCGCACACCGACTCGATCTTCGCCATCGTCGGCGAGGAGCTGGGGCTGGTGGGCTGTCTGTTCGTCATCGCCCTGTTCGTGGTGGTGGCCTGGCGCGGCTTCAAGGTGGCGGCGCAGGCCAAGGACACCCTGGGCGCCACGCTGGCGGCCGGCATCACCTGCTGGGTGGCCTTCGAGGCCCTGGTGAACGTGGCCGTGATGGTCGGGGCCTTCCCGTTCGCGGGCAACGCGCTGCCCTTCATCAGCTACGGCGGCTCCAACCTGGTGGTCACGCTGCTGGCGATGGGTGTGCTGATCAGTATCTCGCGGCACAGCGCCGACGACACAATTGCGCGGCGGGTGCGCTCGACGGCCTTCTGGGGCGAACGGGCGCAGCCGCGCGCGGCGGAGCCGAATGCG
Source organism: Anaerolineales bacterium (assembly GCA_016789165.1). Classification (GTDB taxonomy): domain Bacteria; phylum Chloroflexota; class Anaerolineae; order Anaerolineales; family UBA6663; genus SpSt-583. The sequence continues at coordinate 1,935 of JAEURL010000132.1, forward strand.
GCTTTTGATTTCCGCCGGCGGGACGGGCGGGGGCGTGTATCCCGCCTTGGCCGTCGCTAAGGAGTGGCTGGCGGCGGGCGCCGCGCCGGAACTGCTCTGGCTGGGCACGCGCGACGGGATGGAGGCCGATCTCATCCCGCGCGCGGGTCTGCCGTTTCAGGCCATCCGCGCCGCCGGCCTGCACGGCGTGGGCGCCCGGCGGCTGCTGGGCAACGCCGCGGCCCTGGCCGGCGGGGTGCTGGATTGTCTGCGGGTCGTCGGGGAGTTTCGCCCGCAGGTGCTGCTGGTGACGGGCGGGTTTCTGGCGGGGCCGGCCGCCTTGGCGGCCTGGCTGCGGCGGGTGCCGGTGGTGATTTACCTGCCGGACCTGGAGCCGGGGCTGGCGCTCCAGACGGTGGGGCGGTGGGCGGCCCGCATTGCGGTGACGGCGGCCGAGGCCGGCCGGCACTTTGACCGGCGGCGCGTGGTGGTCACGGGCTATCCCGTGCGGCCGGAGCTAACCCAGGTGGACCGGGCGGCCGCCCGCCGGCAGCTGGGGCTGGACCTGGACCGGCTGACCATCCTGGTGACGGGCGGCAGCCGCGGGGCGCGCAGCCTCAACCGGGCCGCGCTGGCGGCCTTGCCGGACTGGCTGAAGGACTTTCAGGTGGTGCATTTGAGCGGACAGCTGGATTGGCTGGAGGTGGAGCGGGCGGCGGCTGAGCTGCCGGCCGAGCTGCGTCCGCGCTACCGGGCCTTCCCCTTCCTGCACGAGATGGGGCTGGCCCTGGCCGCCGCCGACCTGGCCGTTTCGCGGGCCGGCGCTTCGGCGCTGGGCGAGTATCCGCTCTTCGGCCTGCCGGCCGTGCTGGTGCCGTATCCGCATGCCTGGCGCTACCAGAAGGTCAACGCCGACCACCTGGCCGAGCGCGGCGCGGCGGTGCGGCTGGAAGACGCGGCCTTGCCCGCGCAACTGACGGCCACCGTGCGCGGCCTGCTGACGGACCCGGGCCGGCTGGAGCAGATGCGCGCCGCCGCCCGTTCGGCCGCCCAGCCGGGGGCCGCGCGGCGGATCGTGCGCGAGCTGACGGAAGTCGCGGAGGGTGCCCGCCCATGATGAGCCTGCCGGCCGTCTTCTGGCTGTTGGTCCTGCTCTTCGGCGTCGTCGGCGGGTTCCGCGGCTGGGCCAAAGAGATGCTGGTGCTGTTCAGCATGGTGCTGGCGCTCTTCCTGATCTACGTCCTGGAGACGTATGTGCCGGGCGTGCAGAGCGCCCTGGCCTCTCAGGAGGGCGGCACGCAGTTCATCGCCCGCGCCCTGCTGATCCTGCTGCTGGCCTATTTCGGCTACCAGAGCCCGAACATCCCGCTGGCGGCCCTGGGCGGCAAGCTGGCGCGCGAGAAGCTGCAGGACTGGCTGCTTGGCTCGGTGCTCGGGATGCTCAACGGCTACTTCATCGTCGGGTCGCTGTGGTACTACCTGCACATCGCCCAGTACCCGTGGCCGGACCTGGTCTCCATGCCGACGCCGGACGTGGTGACCAATCTGATCCCGTTCCTGCCGCCCAAGGTGATCGGCAGCCCGCCGTACATCTTCTTTGCCATTGGCGCGGCGTTTGTGTTCGTGATTATCGTGTTCTTGTGAGGGCCGGCCGGTGCGTGACGAACGACAACGGTTCACCTTTCGTCCTTGGTCCGCCGGCCTTTGTCGGGTGAAGCGGAGATGAAGCGCGTTCACTTCGTCGGCATCGGCGGCGCCGGGATCTCGGCCATTGCCAAGGTCCTGCTGGAATCCGGCTGGCCGGTGAGCGGCTCGGACCTGCAGCTCTCGCCGCTGGCCCAGGCGCTGGCCGCGCAGGGCGCGACCGTGTATGCCGGCCATGCCGCTGAGCATGTGGCCGGCGCGGAGGTGGTGGTGATCTCTTCGGCTGTGGCGGCGGACAACGTGGAGGTGGCGGCGGCGCAGG
>JAEURL010000189.1 GCA_016789165.1 Anaerolineales bacterium
TTGCTCGATGGCGTCGGCCGGCACGCCCACGCCGTTGAGCACGCCCAGGTCCTCGGCGGCGCGGGTGATGATCTGGCGGACGGCCTCCGGCTCCGGCTCGCTCACCTGGATGGGCAGGAACAGCCGGCCGTAATCGGGGTAGGCCTCGGCGAAGCGGCGCCACACGTCGGCCTCGGCTTCGGCCAGGCACAGCCCGCCCTGGCGCTTGAGGCCGGCGGCCAGCAGCATGGCCACGTCCACGTTGCGGGCGCCCTCGTCGTCCACGCCGCCGCTGGGCAGGCGCGCGGCGCGCGGCAGGTCTTCGATGAAGAGGATGATCTCGGGGTGGGCGGCCCAGCCCTGCAGCAGGTGCTCGAGGGCCGCCTGCCACTGGCCGGCCTGGCCCAGGCCCGGCAGGCCGCCGGGCGAGAAGCGCCAGACCTCCTTGCCGCGCAGCTCGGGCGGGCATTGGCCGCGGGCGATGGCGTGCGCGGCGGTGTGGGCCACGGCCGTCTTGCCCACGCGCGGCGGCCCGACGATCACGACGCGGCCCTTGAGGGGCGAGGCCAGGGCCTGGAGCAGCTGGGCCACCTCCGCCTCGCGGCCATAGATCTCCAGCGGCGGGTGGGCGCTCAGGTTCTCGGCGAAGCTGCTCAGAAAAGCGCGGAAGTCCGGGGCCGAATCGATCTGGGTCATGGCACCCCTGGCAATGGCTGGGGCGGGGCCGGCGGCCGGCGCCCGCACGCGGATCAGGACGGTTGCCGGCCGGCGCATGGGCTCAGGCCCTCACCTTTGCCCGCTCCCCGAGGGGAGGGGCTCAGTGGTCGGCGGCGGCCGGAATGTTGGCCGGGGCGCTGGCCACGCGCTCGCCATCCAGCTTCAGGCTGATCATCTGGCTGGCCGTGTCCGCGCCCATGGTGATGCCGTAAACGGTCTCCGCCACCTGCACGGTGTTGCGGTTGTGGGTGACGATGATGAACTGCGTCTGCTGGGAGAGCTCCTCCAGCATGTCGCGGTAGCGGCCGACGTTGGCCTCATCCAGCATGGCGTCCACCTCGTCCAGGACCACGAAGGGCGTGGGCGACACTTTGAGCAGGGCGAAGACCAGGGCGCAGGCCGTCAGGCTGCGCTCGCCGCCGGAGAGCATCGAGAGGGTCTGGGTGCGTTTGCCCGGCAGCTTGCACTGGATGTCCACGCCGCTGGTGTTGAGGTGCTCCGGGTCGGTCAGGCCCAGCTTGGCCGTGCCGCCGCCGAACAGGCGCGTGAAGATCTCGCGGAAGTGGACGGCCACGGCGTCGAAGGTCTTGCGGAACTCGCGCTCCATGAGCACGTCCAGCTCGGTGATCACTTCCTGGAGCTGGCCCTTGGCGGATTCGAGGTCGGCCACCTGGGTGGTGAGGAAATCGTGGCGTTCCTTGACCTCCACGAACTCGCGCTCGGCCTCGGGGTTGATGGCGCCCATCCGGCGCAGCTGGCCGCGCTTGCGGTTGAGCTGCTCCTCCAGGCCCTCCGGCAGGGCTTCCACGCGCGCCAGCTTCTCCACGATCGGGTACATGGGCAGCGGGGTGGGGCCGGTGAGGGTGTCACCGTAGTCGAACTCCACCAGGCCAAAATCCTCTTCGACGCGCCGGCGCAGGCCCTCCAGCTCTTCCTTCTTGCGGGTGTGGTCCAGCTGGGCCTGGGCGTTGCGCTTCTCGGCGGCGTGCAGGGTGGCGCGCGCCTCGGCCTCGCCGGCCTCCACCCGGGCCTGCTCGGCCTCCAGCTGGGTCAACTCGGCCAGTGCCGGGTCCAGCCGGCCGGCGGCGGCCTCGGCCTGGCCGGCCAGGTGGCCGGCCCGCTGGCGGGCCGCGATCAGGGTCTCGTCCACGCGCCGGGCCTCGGCCTCCAGCCGCTCGATCTTGGCGCGCCGGTCGGCCAGGAGTGAATCGGTGGCGGCCAGGGCCTGGCCCAGCTCGCGGGCGCGCCGCTGGGCGTCCTGTACGGCGCGGGCGGCGCCGGCCGCCTCAGTCTGCCAGCGCGCCAGCTGGGCCGCGGCCTCCTGGACGGTGAAGGTCTCCAGCGCGGCGGCGGCGGCGGTGTCCGCCTCGGCGGCGGCCTGGCGGGCGGCGGCCAATTGGGCCAGGCGCGCCTGCGCGGCCTCGGCCCCTTCCACCAGCTGCGCGGCCTCGCGCGCCCGGGGCTGCAGCAGCTCGCGGCGGCTCAGGGGCTCCGGGGCCGGGCCCTCGGCCCCCACGGCGGCGG
>JAEURL010000210.1 GCA_016789165.1 Anaerolineales bacterium
ATGGAACTGTTTGAGTACGCGCGCTGGTGGCGGGCGCAGGGCCGGCCGGACCTGGCGGCGCAGGCCGACGCCCTGCGCGCCGCGCTCGCGGCGCGCTAGGAACAAAGTCCCGGATAACTTTGGCCGGCCCGGAGCGGTGCCTAGTCCTATGGTCCGGTTGGCACTCGCTGACGCGGATGCTATTGTGGTGAAGCTGGTTCCAGGCAACCAGACCATTAAGAAGTGAGGCGCAGTATGGCAGGCATCAAAGTCGGCGTTATCGGCGTGGGGCGGATGGGGCAGCGGCATTGCCGCGTCTACGCCAACCTGCGCGGCGCACAGCTCATGGGCGTGACCGACGCGAACCCGGAGCTGGGGCGCAAGGTGGCCCAGCAGTACGACGTGCCGTATTTCGCCAAGCTGGAGGACCTCTTGGCCAAGGTGGACGCCGTCAGCTTGGTGACGCCCACCCCCTTCCATGCGGACCTGGCCCGGCGCTGCCTGGACTATGGCGTGCACGTGCTGGTGGAGAAGCCGATCGCGGCCACGCTGGCCGAGGCCGAGGCCCTCACGGCCGCCGCCGAGGCGAGCGGCAAGGTGGTGATGGTCGGCCACATCGAGCGCTTCAACGCCGCCTACATGGAATTGAAGAACGTGCTGGAGACGCTCACCCCGCTGGCCGTCAACTTCCGCCGGCTGAGCGCCTTCGCCGGCAGCAACACCGACGTGGACGTGGTGCTGGACCTGATGATCCATGACACCAACCTGGTGCTGGACCTGGTCGGCGCTGAGCCGATCCGCGTGGACGCCTACGGCCTGAACGTGGCCAGCAGCACCATCGACCACGCCACGGTCAACCTCGGCTTTGCCGCCGGCCCGCTGGTGAACCTGACCGCCTCGCGCGTCACCGAGCACAAGGTGCGCCGGATCGACGTGACCGCGCGCGAGGCCTATGTGGAGTGCGACCTGCTGGAGAAGAGCATCTACGTGTACCGCGCCACCGTCGGCGAGTACCTGCCCCACAACCACCGCGGCGTGAAGTACCGCCAGGAGAGCGTGGTGGAGCGCATCCAGGTGCCGATCTTCGAGCCGATGTTCCTGGAGCTGCAGCATTTTATTGAGTGTGTGACCGAGGGCAAGCCGCCGCTGGTAAGCGCGCGCGACGGCCTGCGGGCGATGGCCTTGGCCGATCAGATCAGCCGGCAGATTCGGGCTGACCTGGTGCGGATCGGGCCGGCGCTGGCCGTGCCCGCCCCGGCCGCCGCCTGAGGCGGGAGACCGACATGGATTTATCGATCGTTGTGCCGTGCTGCAATGAGGCCGAGAATGTGCCCAAGCTGGCGGCTGAGCTGATGCCGGTGGCCGCGGCCCTGGCCCGCACGCAGTCGGTGGAGGTCGTCTTCGTGGATGACGGCAGCACCGACGGCACCTTGGCCGCGCTGCAGGCCGCCTTCGGCGCCGGGCGGACGCCGGCCGGCGTGAGCGTGCGCTTCGAGCAGCACCCGGTCAACCGCGGGCTGGGCGCGGCCATGCGCACCGGCTTCGCGGCCGCCGCCGGGGCGGTGGTGGCCTCCACCGACGCCGACGGCACCTACAAATTCGAGACCCTGCCGGCCCTGCTGGCTTGCCTGACCCCCGAGGTGGACATTGTCACCGCCTCGCCGTATCATCCGGCCGGCGGGGTGAAGGACGTGCCCGAATACCGGCTGGTGCTCAGCCAGGGGGCCTCGTTCCTGTACCGCCTGCTGGTGGAATGGCGCCTGCACACCTGGACCTGCTTGTACCGCGCCTACCGCCGCGAGGTGCTGCAGACCATCCAGTTCGCTTCGACCGGCTTCCTGGCCGGCACCGAGCTGCTGGTGAAGGCGCTGCTGGCCGGCTACCGGGTGGCCGAGTACCCGGCCGTCCTGCATTCGCGGGTGGCCGGCCAATCCAAGGCCAAGGTGGCGCGCATCATCAGCGCCCACCTGGGCTTTCAGTGGCAGGTGATTCTGCACCGTCTTAAGCTCAAGCCGATGGCGGGTATCAATCGGGGAAGTGGAGATCGAGCATGGAAGCCGCTAAGCCAGCCGTGATCGGGAGTAAATCGAAAAAGATGAATATCGCCATCGTCTATATTCTGATTGCCGTGGTCGGCAGCGCCGCCGGCCAGCTGCTGCTCAAGAAGGGCATGTCCACGATGGGCCCGCTGACCATCTCGCTGGACCAGATCTTCGGCATCCTGTGGCGCATCGGCACCAACCCGTACGTCGTCATCGGCCTGACCATCTACGTCTGCGGCACAGTCTTCTGGCTGGCCGCCCTCTCGCGCGTGGACCTGAGCTTTGCGTACCCCTTCGCCAGCCTGAGCTACATCGCCATGATCATCGGCGGCTGGCTGCTGTTCAGCGAAAAAGTGGACCTCTGGCGTATCGGCGGCTCGCTGATTATCATGCTGGGCGTCATCCTCATCTCGCAGAGCGGCAAGTAGCGCCGCGGTTCGGCCATGAAAATCGTCTCCATCGTCGGGGCGCGCCCGGAGTTCGTCCAGGGCGCGCCGGTCAGCCGCGCCCTGCGCGAGCGCGGGCACCACGAAGTCCTCGTCCATACCGGCCAGCACTACGATTACAAGATGTCCCAGACGTTCTTTGACGAGCTGGGCATCCCGGCCCCGGACCACAACCTGGAGGTCGGCTCCGGCGCGCAGGGCCGCCAGACGGGCGAGATGCTGGGCCGGCTGGAGGCGGTGCTGCTTCAGGAGCGCCCGGACGCCGTGATCGTCCGCGGCGACACCAACTCCACCGTGGCCGGCGCCCTGGCGGCCGCCAAGCTGCACCTGCCTATCGCGCACGTGGAGGCCGGCGAACGCAGCTTTGACCGGCACATGCCGGAAGAGATCAACCGCGTCATCACCGACTCGATCTCCGACCTGTTCTTCTGCGTCAGCCAGACCGCGGTGCGCCAGCTGGCGGCCGAGGGCATCGGCGAGGGCGTCTTCTGGACCGGCGACGTGATGCTGGACGCCAACCTGCACAACCGTCCCATCGCCCGCCGGCACTCGGACATCTTGGCGCGCCTGGGCCTGACGGCGCAGGGCTACGCCCTGGCCACCGTCCACCGCGCCGCCAACACCGACGACCCGGCCCGGCTGGCCAACATCGTGGCCGCCCTGAACCGCGCGCCGGAGCCCGTGATCTTCCCTGTCCATCCGCGCACCCGCCAGGCGCTGGGCCGGCTGGGCGCGGCCTTCGCCGAGCACGTCCGCCTGATTGAGCCGGTGGGCTACTTTGACATGATGGTGCTGGAGGAGCACGCCCGCCTGATCGCCACCGATTCCGGCGGCGTCCAGCGCGAGGCCTATTTCTTCGGCGTGCCCTGCCTGACCCTGCGCGACGAGACCGAGTGGACCGAGACCGTGACGGCCGGCTGGAACGTGCTGGCCGGCAACGACCCCGCGCACATCGCGGCGCTGTGGATCAGCCATCGGCCGCCGGCCGAGCGCCCGCCCATCTTCGGCGATGGCACCGCCGCCCAGCAGATCGTCCGCCACCTGGAGGCCGCGCAGCCCCTGGCCTTCGGGCGCACCCGCCGGCGCTCCGCTTTGGCGGCCGGCGGCGGCGCGGCCTGACGTGCCCCGCGAGGAGAGATAGTCATGCGAGTCGGCATCATTGGCGGCGGGATCATGGGGATCTCGCTCGGTTACCTGCTCACCCAGCGCGGCGCGCAGGTGGAAATCTTCGAGGCCTCGCCGGTGCTGGGCGGCCTGGCCGGCCCGCTCACCCTGCCAGACGGCGTGGCCGTGGACCGTTTCTACCACGCCATCCTCTCCAGCGACGCCAGCCTGATGCAGCTCTGCCGCGAACTGGGGATCGCGGATCAGCTGCGCTTCCGCGAGACGCGCACCGGCTTCTTTCACGCGGGCGGCCTGTACTCCATGAACAACCTGGTGGAGTTCCTGACCTTCAAGCCGCTCGGGCCGCTTGACCGCTTCCGGCTGGGGCTGACCGTGCTCTACGCCCAGTTGTGGAACGACTGGCGCCAGCTGGAAGGCGTGCCCGTGGAGCAGTGGCTGATCCGGGCCAGCGGCCGGCGCACGTACGACGCCATCTGGGGCCAGATGCTCAAGGCCAAGTTCGACGGCGCCTTCGCCGACATCCCGGCCACCTGGATGTGGTCGCGCCTGGTGCGCACCAAGTCCACGCGCCAGGGCGTCAACCAGAAAGAAATGTCCGGCCACCTGATCGGCGGCTATGCCACCCTGCTGGCGGCTATGGCCGCGCGCATTCAGGCCGCCGGCGGCCAGATCCACCTGCGCACCCCGGTTCAGGAGATCGTGGTGGAGCAGGGCCGGGCGCGCGGCGTCCGGCTGGGCGGCGAGGTGCGCGCCTTTGACGCCGTGGCCGCCACGGTCCAATCCCCGCTCTTCCAGCGCCTGATCCCGGGCGCGGACCAGGCCTACCGGGACTACCTCGGCCAGACCGAGTACCTGGGCGTGGTCTGCCCGCTGCTGGTGCTGGACCGGCCGCTGACCGGCTTCTGGACCCTCAACATCACCGACCTGCGCGTGCCCTTCACGGGCGTGATCGAGACCACCAGCTACATCGACCCGCAGTACGTGGGCGGCCACCACCTGGTGTACGTGCCCAAGTACACGGCGCCGGGCAGCGCCTGGCTGGACAAATCCGACGACGAGATCAAGGCCATCTGGCTGCAGAACCTGAAGCTGATGTTCCCGGATTTCGACGAGCGGCGCGTGCGCCACTTCCTGGTGCACCGCGAGCGCTACGTGGAGCCGCTCCATCGCCTGAACTCCACCCACCTGATCCCGGACATCCGCACGCCGGTGGCCGGCCTGTACCTGGCCACGACCGCCCAGATCTATCCGGCCCTCACCAACGGCGAATCAGTGACCCGGCACGCCCGCCAGACCATGGACCTGATCCTGGCCGGCCAGCCGGCCTGACCTTTGCCAGGGGACACCGCCGCCTTCGGCCGGCCCGCCGCTTGCCCCCGCCGGGGGCCTCGGGGGCCGGCCGCTTTTTAGGACATGCTATGACCGGCAACCTCACTGCACCCCCCGGCCTGCGGCAGTTTGCGGGGCTGACTTGCGCCTCGGCCAGCGTGCTGGCCCTGCAAGTCATCTTCACCCGCATCTTCTCGATCATGATCTGGTACCACTTTACCTACCTGGTGATCGGGGTGGCGCTGTTGGGCGGCGGGGCGGCCGGCACCTTCCTGGCGGTGCGCGGCTGGGAGCCGGCGGTCCTGCGCCGGCGGCTGGGCGGCCTGGCCGTGGCCTTCAGCCTGAGCATCCTGGCGGCCCTGCTGCTGATCTCGCTGGTGCATTTTGACCCGCTGGGCGGCCGGCAGGCCCTGCCCGCCACCGCGGCCGGGCTCGCGCTGTACTTCGTGGCGCTCTTCGCCATCTACTTTCTGGGCGGGCTGGTGGTCTCGGGCGTCTTCAGCCTGTGGTCCGGCCAGGCCCACCGCCTGTACTTCGCCGACCTGCTCGGCGGCGGCCTGGCCACCGTGGCCGTGGTGGGGGTGGTCCAGGCCCTGACCGGGCCGGGCGCCATCGTCCTGACCGCGCTGCTGGCGCTGGCCGCCGGCGCGCTGCTGGAGGCCAACCTCACGGGCGGGCGGCGGGCGCTGCTGGCCGGGCTGGCGGCCGGCCAGGCCGCCCTGCTGGTCTATCTGGTGTTCAACCCGCTGCTGCTCCCGGTGCC
>JAEURL010000216.1 GCA_016789165.1 Anaerolineales bacterium
GGACACGCTGGGAAAACTGGAGCTGCTCAGCAGCCAGATGGGCCTGGAGCCGGCGGAAGAGGCCAGCGGCCTGCAGCCGCCGGCTGGCGCGCCGCGTGCGGTGCGGGAGGCCGGCCCTGGCTACGCCGCCGGCCCGGAACCTGGCCGGACCGGCCGGGCGCCGTGCGGGCATTCGCCGGCCGAGCTGCACCAGGCCATGCAGACGCTCACCCAGGGCGCCCCGGACCCCGCGCCGGCCCTCGAGCGCAAGAAGCACTCCCTGGGCGTGAGCTACGCGGCCATGCCGGGCGGCCGGAAGATCGCGCTGCTCAAAACCCTGCTTACTTCGGCCTGCGAGCGGGATTGTTTCTATTGCCCGTTCCGGGCGCGCCGCAACTTCCGGCGCGCCACCTTCAAGCCGGAGGAGATGGCCGGCGTTTTCAGCCAGATGCATAAGGCCGGCCTGGCGGAGGGCCTGTTCCTCAGCTCGGGCATTGCGGCCGGCGGCGTGCGCACTCAGGACCGCCTGATCGACGCTGCCGAGGTCCTGCGCCGCCAACACGTCTTCCGCGGCTATCTGCACCTCAAGCTCATGCCGGGCCTCGAGCGGGATCAACTCCTGCGCGCCATGCAGCTGGCCGACCGCGTCTCCATCAACCTGGAGGCCCCCAACACGGACCGCCTGCGCCGGCTGGCCCCGCACAAGGTCTTCCTGGAAGAGCTTCTCCAGCCGCTTAAGTGGGCGCACGAGATCCGGCAGACCCAGTCCGCGCACACGGCCCTGTTCGGGCGCTGGCCGTCGCTGGTGACTCAGTTTGTGGTCGGCGGCGCGGGTGAGGACGATCTCGAAATCCTGTCCACCTCGGCCTACCTGATCCAAAAGCTGCGCCTGGCGCGCGTGTACTTCTCGGCCTTCCATCCGGTGCCGGAGACGCCGCTGGAGAACCAGCCGCCGGAGGACCCCTGGCGCGAGCACCGTTTGTACCAGGCCTCTTTCCTCCTGCGCGATTACGGCTTTCAGCTGGAAGACCTGCCCTTCACCGGGGAGCGGCGCCTGCCGCTGGACCGCGACCCGAAGCAGGCCTGGGCCGAGGTCAACCTGAGCGAAGCGCCGGTGGAGGTGAACCGCGCCGAGCGCCGCGAGCTTCTGCGCGTGCCGGGCCTGGGGCCGAAGGGCGTGGAGGCCATCCTCCAGGCGCGCCGGAATGGCCGGCTGAAGGACCTGCGCGATCTGCGGGCGCTGGGGGTCCTGGCCGACCGGGCCGCGCCCTTCATCCTGCTGGACGGCCGGGCGCCGGCCCGGCAGCTGCGGTTGTTTTAGGCCCGGCGATGGCCGCCCTCAAGTTCGTGGTCACCCTCCAGCCCGGCAAAGCCGGCTCCAACCATCAGGTCCTGGCCGTGCTGAGCGCGGAACAAAGCGCGCGGCTGGGGTCCAAGCGCACGGTCAACGTCATCGGCACCCTGAACGGCCGGCCCTTCCAGAACTCCTTCCTCCCCGCCGGCGGCGGCCGGCATTATCTGGTAGTCTCCCAGGCTCTGCGCCAGGCCGCGCAGGTGGCGGCCGGCGACCGGGTCACCCTGGTCGTCGAGGTCGAGGCCTCGCCGCGCCCGGTGGAGGCGCCGGCTGACCTGCGCGCCGCCCTGGCCGCCGCGCCGGCGGCGCAGGCCGCCTGGGACCGCCTGCCGCCCTCCCACCGGCGCGAATACCTGGGCTACCTGGCGGAGGCCCGCCAACCGGAGACGCGCGCCCGCCGGCTGGCGCAGACGGTGGCCCGCCTCAGCACCCCGCCCAAATCCTGAAGCCGGCCGGCCGGCTGGCGTATAATGCCGGCATTTCCTGCCGGCACCCATGTCATCTTCCGCCGCTGTCCCGCCGCCTCCGCCGCCCTCCCTGCGCGCCTTCATCGCCCTGGCCTGGCTGCTGGGCTGGGGGATGGTGCTGGATGGGCTCTATCAGCGGCTGTGGGGGGCCTTCCTGCCCTGGTGGCCGGCCGGGTGGCCGTGGGCGGCCGCCGCGCAGAGCCTGGGCCTCCAGCCGGTTGACACAGGCTGGCCCATCCTGTGCGTGGGCTTCGGCCTGCTGGGCGCCACCTTCGGGCTGTATAACCAGCGCCAATGGGCGTACGCTCTGGCCGTCGTCTCCGCGGCGCTGGCCCTGGCCTACGCCTGGCCCGGCACCTTTCTGGCCCTGCTCGCCCTGGGCCTGCTGGCGCTGCCGGCCACCCGCCGGCACATCCAGCCGCCGCTGGCCTGAGCCGGAAGTCCCCCCTCGCCCGGCTTCCGTTCTGGACTACAATCCGCGCCAAGTTTTGCCCGACCGTGAAGTGGAGATGCTATGGCCACTGATGCAGCCCTGCTGGCGGAAGTCCCCCTGTTTCAATTCCTGGATGAGCACGAACGCGCCAAGCTGGCCGGCCAGCTGGACGAGGTGAATTTCCCGGCCGGCCACTTGCTCTTCAAGGCCGGCGACCCCGGCGATTCGATGTACATCATCCGCTCCGGCGAAGTGGAGATCTTCTTCAAGGACAACACCGGCAACCGGGTCGTGCTGGAGCGCGCCACCCCGGGGCACTTCTTCGGCGAGCTCTCGCTGCTGGACCAGGGCACGCGCACCGCCAGCGCCGAGGCCGTCGTCGACGTGGAGGCCCTGCGCGTGGACCAGGCCGACCTGGACCAGTTGATCCGGGCTTACCCGCAAGCGGCTCTGGACCTGCTCTCGGCCATGGGCCGGCGCATGCGCGTCACCACCGAACTCCTACGCCATACCGCCTCGCGCAACGTCAACGAGGAGGTGGAGGACCGGCGCAGCGTGATCGACAAGGCCGCCGACTGGATCGCGGCCTTCAGCGGCAGCATCCCGTTCCTGGGCCTGCATGTGCTCTGGTTTGCGATCTGGGTCGGCTGGAATTCGGCCGCGCCCGAGGCGCAGCGCTTTGACCCGTTCCCCTACGGCCTGCTGACGATGATGGTCTCGCTGGAGGCCATCATCCTCTCGGTCTTTGTGCTGCTCAGCCAGAACCGCCAGATCGAAAAAGACCGCGTCCGCTCCGACATCGAATACGACGTCAACTTGAAGGCCGAGCTCGAGATCATGCAGCTGCACGAAAAGGTCGATCGGCTCACCGAGGACGTGTTGACGCGCCTGGCGGCGCTGGAGCGCAAGCTAGACGGCAGTTCCCCGCTCGCCGGGGACCGGCGGGCGCGCTAGGCCCGCGCCGGTTCGGCCAGGCGCAGCTTGAGGAAAGCCAGCGGCGCCAGATACAGGGCCCAGAAGACGATCAGGGCGTAGCGCACATAGCGGCCGGCCTGGGCCAGCCAATCGGCGCCGCCTGGCAGGATGGCCCGCAGCCCCAGGAACAGCACCGCCACCCCGGCCACCCCCAGCAGGAAGCGCAGGGCGCGCTGGAGCAGCGGGCCGCCGGCGTCGAAGCGGGCGTGGCGCCGGACGAGCGCCAGGCCGGCCCCCAGCCCTAGCACCATGCCGGCCGTGCTCACCAGGCTGTCCGGCGCGCGCGGCGTGATCGCCTCGCCGGTCTGGGCCAGGGCCGTCTGCGCCCAAAGCGGCAGGTCGGCCGGCGCCGGCACCAGCGCCAGGAGCACGGCGCCCAGCCCCAGGTAGGCCAGCGACACGGCTAGGGCCAGCGCCAGCTGCGCTCCCAGGCCCAGCCGGGCCAGCCGTGCCGCGAGCCCCTCGCCCCAGCGCCAGAACGCCCCCAGCAACAGGCCGCCAAACAGCCAGCCTCCCACCAAGTTGCTGGGGAAGTGCATGCCCAGATAGACGCGCGAGAGCGCGATCAGGACGATGACGGCGATGGCGGCCGGCCAGGCCCAGGGCCGGCGGGCGGCGCTCGCCAGGTAGCCCCACATCACGGTGGCGTTGAGCGTATGGCTGGAGGGCTGGCCGTAGCTGGTCTCCACGTCGAAGGCCGCCACCTGCTCGGTCATCCAGTAGGGGCGCGGCCAGGCGAACGTGACCTTGAGCAGGTTGCTCAGGCCGTTGGAGGCGATCAGCAGGACGGCGGCGCGGGCGCCCACCGCCGGGCTGAGGCACCAGTACAGCAGCGGCATCACAAACAGGAAGAACTCCTCATTGCCCAGGAACGAGAAGGCCGTCATTACCCCCTGCAAGCCGGGTAGGCTTTGCAGCGCTTGCACCAGGTTGACTTCCCATTGAATGAAGCTGTCCATGGTCCCCTCCGAGATTGACTATTGGGCGGGTCAGACGGGTTCGCGGGCGGCGGCCTCGGGCTCCGAGTGGGCGTCACGGCGCGGCGCAAAGCGCCAGGCGAGCGGCAGCGCCAGCAGGCACAGCCCCAGGCCGATCTGAAAGGGCAGGGCCGGCTGGGCCGCGTACAGGGCGCCGGCGGCCAGCGGGGCCAGCATCTGGGCCAGGGCCACCATCGTCTCGAGGATGCCGTAGGCCAGCCCGATCTCGCCCTGGCTGACCATCCGCCCCACCTGGGCCAGTGTCATGCTGACCGCCAGATTCCAGCCCGAGCGCAGCACGTAGACTCCGAACAGCATCGGCAGACTGCCGGTGGCCAGCAGCAGCGCCAGCGCGCCGCCGACCGCGCCCAGCGCGATCAGCAGGCCGATGCGCGGCCGGCTCAGCCGGCCGAAGATCAGGTTGGCGGCCGTCACCCCCAGCGCGTTCACCGAGCCGAGCAGCCCGATCAGGGCCAGGTCCAGCCCGCGCACCTCCTGCAAAAAGTTGGGCATCAGCGGCAGGCCGAGCTGGAGCGCGAACAGCACAGTCACGGTCAGGACCAGAAAGCCCAGGAACGGCCGGTTGCGCAGCAGCGGCGCGTAGCGCGCCCCGCTGGAATGGGCCGGCACCACCGGCTGGGGGCGCAGGAGCAGCAGCACGCCGGTGGAGGCCAGGAACAGCAGCAGGCTGGCGCCGATGCTGTAGCGCAGGCCCACGGTCTGCCCGATCCAGCCGCCGACGGCGGGCGAGATGATGCTGCCGGCCCAGAAGCCGGCGAAGACCAGGGTCAGCGCGCGCTGCACGGTCTGGGTGCCGCGCGCCTCGGTGATGTAGGCGCTGAGCGGGGAGAGCACGAAGCCGGTCAGGTTGTAGAGCATGAGCGCCGGGACGAACAGGCGCAGGTCCGGGGCCAGGAACATCAGCAGGGCGGCCAGCGCGCCCAGCCCGAAGCCGGCCACCAGCATGGTCTTGCGCCCCAGGTGGTCCGCCAGGTAGCCGGCCGGCAGGTGGGCCAGGCCGGCCGAGGCCGCGGCCAGTGAGAGCGCCGTGCCAATGCCCACGGGGTCCGCGCCCAGCTCACGCAGGTAGAGCGGCTGGACGAAGATGAACAGGCCCTCGCCCAACCCCCACAGCAGAAGCGCCAGGGTCACCAGGCGGTTATCACGGCTCATCGGCGGCGGCCTGGGCCGGTCTTCATCCGGGCAGGGTTTGCAGATCGCGCGGCAGGCTGCTCAGGCTCTCCGCGCCGTCGGCCGTCACCACCACATCGTCTTCGATGCGGACGCCGCCCCGGCCGGGCACGTAGATGCCGGGCTCGACGGTGAAGGTCATGCCCGGCTCCAGGCGGGTCTGGTTCTGGCCGTGCATCGACGGGTCCTCGTGGCCCTCCAGCCCCAGGCCGTGGCCGACGCGGTGGACGAAGTACTCGCCGTAGCCGCCGGCGGCGATGGCCTGGCGGGCGGCCGCGTCCACGCTGGCGCACGTCACGCCGGGGCGGGCGGCGGCGCGGCCGGCGGCGTTGGCGGCCTGCACCAGTTCATAGATGCGCCGCAGTTCGGGGTCCACGGCGCCCAGCGCGTAGGTCCGGGTCAGGTCGGCCACGTAGCCGTCCTTGGCCGCGCCCCAGTCCAGGGTCACCAGGTCGCCGGCCTGCAGGCGCCGGTCGGTGATGTTGGCGTGCGGGAGCGCGCCGTTAGGCCCGGAGGCCACGATCGGCGCAAAGGGCAGATCGGCGTCGGAGCCGGCCCGCAGGGTCTGCACCAGCAGCTCGCTGGCCACCTCGCGCTCCGTCATCCCGGCCCGCACGTGGGGCAGGGTGTTGAGCACGGCGTGTTCGGCGATCTGGACGGCCGCGCGCATCTTGGCCAGCTCGTCCGCGTCCTTGCACATGCGCAGGCCGGCGAACAGCGCCTCGGCCTCGTCCACGCCCGGCCGGCCGAAAGCGGCCTCGATCAGGCGCAGCTCCATGACGCGCATGCGCCGGGCCTCCACCGCCAGCCGGCGCACGCCGGCCAGGGCCTGGGCGGCCTGGGCGAAGGCGCCGGCCGGGCCGTCGGCGTCGGTGTAGGTGAAGAGGCGGGCCGGGTAAGGCAGACCTTCGCGCAGCTTGGATTCCTCCAGCCGGCCCACCACGAAGACCGGGTCAGCGCCGGCCGGGAAGAAGCCCACGCTCGGCCGCTCGCTCAGGTGAAAGGACAAGCCGGTCAGGTAAACCAGGTTGGGGCCGGCGATGGCCACAGCGCATTCGAGGCCGGCGGCGGACAGCGCGGCGGTGAGCTTGTTCAGGCGGGCGAGGGACATGGTGGGCTCCGGTGGATTGAGATCGGGCGCGGTGACTCATTATAGCCGGGAGCCGGGCCGGCTTTACGCGCCTCGACGCGTCGCCTATAATCGCCGCGCAACCGCAGGTGGAACGAGGAGTGGCACCATGAACAAGATCATGGCGTTTCTAACAGGGGCGATGCTCGGGGCAGTGGCGGGGGCGGCGGCGGCGCTGCTGCTGACGCCGACCTCGGGGCAGGAGCTGCAGGAACAGACGCGCGATTGGTTTGACATGCTGGTGGACGACGCGCGCCAGGCCGCCGACGACAAGCGCGCGGAGCTGGAGGCGCAGCTGGCCGGCCTCAAACGCGAGGCCTCGCCGCCGTTCACCCACTAAGCCGTACCCGGGCGGTGCCCGCCAGGCCGTCAGTGCGGGGCCGGGCGCCCCCTTCGGCCTGACGGGGCCGGGTGCTGAACCGCCGGCCCTTGGAATGGGTCAGCCGCGCGGGCGCTTCCCGCCCGCCGGCGGCTGGGCCAGCGGCAGGCGCACCGTGAAGCGGGTGCCCAGGCCCAGCACGCTCTCGGCCGTGATCTGGCCGCCGTGGGCCTGCACAATCTCCTGGCTGATGGCCAGGCCCAACCCCACGCCGCCCGAGCGGGCGCGCGATTTATCCACCTGATAGAAGCGTTCGAAGACGCGCCCGAGGTCCTCCGCCGGGATGCCGGCACCGGTGTCGGCGACCGCGATCTGCACACCCTCCGGCGCGGGCGCCGCCGAGATCAGCACCCGCCCGCCGGCCGGCGTGTGCTTGAGGGCGTTATCCACCAGATTAGTGAAAACCTGGGCCAGCCGGTCGGCGTCGCCGGACGGCAGCGGCAGCTGGGGCGTCAGCTCCAGGCTCAGGGTGACGGGCTTCTCCCGCGCCCGCAGCTGAAACTTCTCCACCACCGCTGGCAGCAGCAGGCTCAGGTCCACGGGCGCGCGGCGCAGGGCGCGCAGGCCGGCGTCCAGGCGCGTCAGCTCCAGCAACTCCTCCACCAGCCGGCGCAGCCGGTCCGATTCTTCGTAAATGATATGGGCTGAGCGCTGGACGGCTTCCGGCGAGGCGGCCGCGCCGTCCTGGATGGCCTGGGCAAACCCCTGAATCGACGTCAGCGGGGTCTTCAGCTCGTGCGAGACGTTGCCCAGGAAATCCAGCTGGGTTTGCTGGGTGGCCTGGATCTGGCCGGCCATGCTGTCCAGGGCTTGGCCCAGGGCGCGCACCTCGTCCGGGCCGCCAGCCGGCGCCTGGCGCGTGTACTCGCCGCGGGCGAGGCGTTGGGCGGCGGCCGCCATCTGGTGCAGCGGGTGGGCGATGGAGCGCGCCACCAGCCCGGCCAGCACCAGCGCCAAGCCCAGGGCAATCAGGCCGGCCTGGAGCAGCGGGCGCAGCAGATCCTGCAGGAAAAACGTCAGCAGCGGGTAGCGCGGCTGGGCCACGGCCAGGGCCAGCCAGCGCCCGGCATTCAGCGGCCGGGCCAGCACCGTCCACACTTCGCCATCCTCGGCCCGCGCCCGCCCCAGCCGCGCTTCTGCCAGGACGGCGCTGGCCTGCGCGGCCCGCACCTGGAAGCGCAGGGCCGGGCTGTCCGGCTGGCTGTCGGTCAGCGTTCGGCCGTTCGCGTCAAAGACCACCACCCGCACAGCGTAGGTTTCGGCGACCTCGCGCAGATAGGCGCGCACCTCGGCCGGCGCCGCCTCGGCGGCCAGCGGCGTCTGGCGGGCCAGGAGCCGCGCCACCTCGTTCAGGCGCGTCACCGCCCCGCGCTCCACCAACGGGCTGTCCCGCAGGAAAAGGAGCAGGGCCAGGCCGACGGCGGCCAGCGCCGCCACGATGACGGCCGAGAAAGCCGCGAAGAGCCGAACGGCG
>JAEURL010000232.1 GCA_016789165.1 Anaerolineales bacterium
CTGGAACTGCAGGAGGCGGTGCCGGCCCTGAAGAAACTGGTGGACGACGGCGACGTCCAGGTGCGCGAGGCCGCCATCTGGAGCCTGGGCGAGGTGGGCGGCGACGAGGCGCGCGCCGCGCTGCTGGACCTGCTGGAATCCGCCGCCGACGCCGAGCGCGATTTCCTGGAAGACGCGCTGGAGAACCTGCACTTCCACGACAACCTGCTGGACTTCCCGCTGTTTGACGGCGAGGAGGAGGGGCCAGAAGACAGCCTCCCCCTCGACGACGATCCGGACGATTTCCCCTCGCCCGCCCAGCGCCTTAATTGAGCCGCCTGCTGGCCGTCTTTCTCGATAATCTGCTGCCCGTTTTTTTGAGCGCGGGCGCGGGCTTTGCGCTCGGCCGCCTGGCGCCCATCGACCGCAAGACCGTCACCCAGCTGGCCTTCTACATCTTCAGCCCCGGCCTGGTCTTCGCCTCGCTGACCCAAACCCAAATCGACGGGTCGGAGTTCACCCGCCTGGCCGGCTTCACGTTGGCCGTGGTGTTCGCCATGGCCCTGCTGGCGGCCGCCGCCGGCCGCGCGCTCGGCGCGGACCGGCGGGCCGTGGTCACCCTGATCATCGCCTCCGCCTTCGCCAACAGCGGCAACTACGGCCTGGCCGCCACGCGCTTTGCCTTTGGCGAGGCCGCCTTGGCGCGGGCCGTCATCTACTTCATCTTCAGCACCATCGCGGTGTACACCCTGGGCGTCTTTGTGGCCTCCCTGGGCCGCCAAAGTTTGGGCGGGGCCCTGCGCGAGGTGCTGAAGGTGCCGGCCTTCTACGCCTTGCTGGCGGCCGGCCTGACGCGCGCCCTCGGCCTGACCCTGCCCCCGGCCCTCGCTCGAGCCACCACCCTGCTAGGCGAGGCCGCCATCCCCGTGATGCTGGTCCTGCTCGGCCTGCAGATCGCGGCTATGCGCTTCCACCGCGCAGCCTGGCCGGCCAAACGCCTGCTCATCCTGGGGGTGGCCGTGCTGCTGCAGTTGGTCCTGGCCCCGCTGGGCGCGCTGGCCCTGGCCAGCTTGTTCGGCCTGAGCGGCCCGGCCTGGCAGGCGGCCGTGCTGGAAAGCTCCATGCCGGCCGCCGTGGTCACCACGGTCCTGGCCGTGCAATACGATCTCGACACCGAATTGATGACCGGGGCGGTGCTGCTGACCACCTTGCTCAGCCCGCTGACCCTGACGCCCCTGATCGCCTTCCTGCAAGGCGCGGCCTGAGGGCGAAATTGGCACATTTGTTGCATAGTTTGGCGGCATCCAAAGATCACGGCAACTATTAATTTATGTCGCCCCTAACCCTGTCCCATCGGCTTGCTGCCTTATTGCTATCGCTCGCCCTGCTGCTCGCCGGACGTCAGGCGAACGCCCAGGAGGCGGCCGGCCCCGTCATCCAGGATCAGCCGGCGCCTGACTACACCTTTGGCGGCGGCCCGGTTACTTTCCGGCTGAGCGCGTCCGCGGCGGCCGAGGTGGCCGACGTCACCCTGTACGTGCGCACGCCCGACGAGCCGCGCACCTTTGTCGGCAAAGCGCGCTTTGCGCGCGGCCAGCGCGCCGAGGCCGTTTATGACCTGCAGCCGGAGCGCCGCGCCCTGCCGCCCTTCGCGCCCGTCACCTACTGGTGGGAGGTGACCGACGGCGCCGGCCGCACTGTGACGACCGAACGCCAGACCTTCCTGTACGGCGACAACCGCTTCACCTGGCAAACGCTCACCGAGGGCGGCCTGACGGTGGCCTGGTACGAAGGCGACCGCGCCTTTGGCCGCGCGCTGTTGGACGTGGCCGCCGCCGGCTTGCAGCGCGCCAACCGGGACCTGGCGGCGCCCTTGCCGGAGACGGTGACCGTCTACGTCTACGCCCGGCCGGAGGACGCCGCCGAGGCGCTGCGGCCGGCCGGCCGGACCTGGGCCGATGGCCGCGCCGCGCCGCTCTTCGGGGCCGTGGTCGTCATCCTGCCGCCCGGCGACGTGGACACGCCCACCCGCATGGCGCGCGAAATCCCGCACGAATTGACCCACATCGTGGTGGCGCAAAAGGCCGGCGAGCGCTGGCCGGCCGTGCCGGCCTGGCTCAACGAGGGCCTGGCCGTCCGGAACGAAGCCTCGCCTGACCCGGATGCGCCGGCCCTGCTGGCGGCGGCGCGCGAGGCCGGCGATGTCCTGCCGCTGGCCGAGCTGTGCGGGACCTTCCCGCCCGATGCGGCCCGCGCCCAGCTGGCCTATGCCCAGAGCGCGTCCGTCGTGCGCTTTATTCAGGAGCGCTATGGCGTGCTCAGCCTGCGCCGGCTGCTGGAGGCTTACGCGGACGGCCTGGACTGCGACCACGGCGTGCAGCGCGGCCTGGGCCTCTCCCTGGCCGAGCTGGAAAGCGAGTGGCTGCGCCAGAGTGTGGGCGCCGGCGCCGCGGCCCTGCCGGCGGGGCCGCTGACCCCCTGGCTGATCCTGGGCATCATGGTCTTGCTGGCCCCGTTCTTCCTGCTGGGGTTTATCCTGCGGCCGCCCCGGCCGGCAACCCGCGTGCTATAATCCCTCAACGCCATCCCGCTCCGGATGGCGTTTTGCCTGCTATGGAAACGTCCGCTGCCCGCCTGCGCGCCCGCGTGTTCGGGCTCGTCCAGGGCGTCAACTTCCGCTACACCACCCGCGAGCGCGCCGCCGCCTTGGGCCTGAAGGGCTGGGTGCGCAACGAGTGGGATGGCTCGGTGGCCGTCGAAGCCGAGGGGCCGCGGCCGGCCCTGGAACAGCTCCTGGACTTCCTGCACCACGGCCCGCGCCACGCCGAAGTGGAGCGGGTGGACACGGAGTGGCTCCCCGCCGCCGGCGACTTAACCCGTTTCGAAATCCGGTCGTGAGCATGCGCCGCCATCCCGAACGCACTGCCTGGATCGTGCTGGGAGGCGCCTTCGCCGCCTTCTGCCTGCTGGCCTACCTGGTGCCGGCCGGCCTGAAGTGGGCGGTGGAGACGGCCGCCGCCAACCACACCTTGGTGCTGACCGGCAGCAACACCGTCTACGTCCAGCGGCCGGGCCGCGCCTCCCTGGAAGCCAACCTGACCGATATCCCGGTCGGCTCGCTGATCGCCACCGAGGCCGACGCCCAGGCCACCCTGAACTTCATCTCACCCGACGGCGGCGAAACCCTGGCCTCGCTCAGCATCTACGGCGACACCCAGTTGACGGTGACGGCCGCCGACAGCCCGCGCTTTGGCACCTGGAGCGTGCGGCCGCACCTCATCCGGTTGATCCTCACCAAGGGCCGGCTGCGTGTCTTCAGCGCCGGTGACGTGGGCCGGCCGGTGGAGATCACAATCACGTCGGCCCCGGAGGCCACCACCCAGATCACGGTCGCCGGAGCCAACGCCTCGGTCGAGTCAACCTTTGTCGGCACGACCGTGGCCGTCCGCGAGGGCTGGGCCATGGTGACGGCCCAGGGCCAGAGCCTGACCCTCGAGAAGGATCAGCGGGCCGAGGTGGCGCTGGGCGCGGCGCCGGCCGGCCCCCTGCCCGTGGAACGCGACCTGATCCGCGACGGCGAGTTTGGCGAGCCGCCCGGCGTCAACTGGCGCGTGGACGCGCGGCCGCCGGCCAACCCCAACGAGAGCCCCGGCGAGGTCCAGCCGGTGATCATCGGGGGCCGGCGGGCGATGAAGTTTCAGCGGCTCGGACAGGACTGGGGCCAGGTGGGGCTCGAACAAGACCTCAACCAGGACGTTCGGGATTTCACCTCCCTGCGCCTCGTCCTGGACGTCTTCCTGTCTTATCAGGACCTGAGCAACTGCGGCTCCCAGGGCACCGAATGTCCCGTGATCGTCAAGCTGCGTTACCTCGACCCCGGCGGCCTGGAGAAGGAATGGCTGCAGGGCTTCTACTACAAGTACGACGCCAACCCCGTCTTCGGCTACACGTTCTGCGCCCCCTGCTCGCCGCGCTATGGCGATCACCTGCGCGTGGACCAGAACCAGTGGCGCACCTACGAGTCGGACAACCTGCTGGCGGCCGCGCGCAACGCCGGCGCGTCGATGGCGCGGCTAAAGTCCATCAGCCTGTACGGCTCCGGCCACACGTTCGACAGCAGCGTGGCGCAGGTCCAGCTGCTCGCCTCAGACTAGATTTAGAAGCCCAGGCCGCGCTCTTTGAGCGAGACGAAGCGGTGCTGGCCGATCACCAGATGATCCAGCACGTCGATATCGAGGAGCTTGCCGGCCTCGACGATGGCGCGGGTCACGGCCACATCCTCGGGGCTGGGGGCGGGGTCACCGCTGGGGTGGTTATGGGCCACGATGATGGCCGCGGCGTTGGCTTTGACGGCGTGGCGGAAGACCTCGCCCACGCGGATCAAGCTGGTGTTGAGCGAGCCGTGGTAGACCTCGATCGGCCGGCCAATCACGCGGTTGCGCGTGTCCAGCAGCAGGACCATCAAGTACTCCTGCTCCCGCGCCGCCAGCTCGTACATCAACAGGTTGGCGGCGTCGGCCGGCGCTTTGATGACCGGGCGCGCGTCCGGGGCGCTGACCGCGATGCGCCGGCCCAGCTCGAGGGCGGCCAGCAGCTGGGCGGCCTTGGCCGCGCCCACGCCCTTGATCCGGCACAGGTCGGCCAGCGAGGCGCGGTGCAGGCCCGGCAGGCCGCCCACCTCGCGCAGCAGCCGCTCCGCCAGACGCACGGCGTTTTCGCCGGCCACGCCCACCCGCAGGAGCACGGCCAGCAGTTCGGCGTTGTTGAGCGCGCCTGGGCCGGCGGCGGCCAGCCGTTCGCGCGGCCGGTCGTCATCGGGCAGGTCCATGATGCGCGGGCGATGGTCGGACATGCGGGCAGTATAGGGCGCGGGCCAGCCGGCCGTGGGTTGGCGCTCTGGGCGAAGAAGTTTGGGCCGGCGCTGATTTGGGACTTTACCCAGCCAAGGCTATAATCGCGCCTGTTATGTCCTTCAATCCCAACTCCCTCACGACCTATGCCCTGATCCTGGCCGCCTTCCTGGGCGCCTTTCTCAGCGCCCTGTGGCTGAGCCTCGTGATCTGGACCTTCCGCGATATGCGCTCGCGCAGCCGCGACGTGTTCGCCCAGGTGCTGGCCGCCGCGGTGGTGGCCGTCCTCACCCTGCCCGGCCTGGTGATCTACCTGATTCTGCGCCCGCCCAAGACCCTGGCCGAGGCCTACGCCCAGAGCCTGGAGGAAGAGGCGCTGCTGCAAGAGATTGAGGAAAAGCGCGTCTGCCCTGGCTGCGGCCGGCAGGCCCGCGAGGACTGGCGCATCTGCCCCAACTGCCTGACCAAGCTCAAGAAGCCGTGCGCCCAGTGCGGGCAGTTGATGGACCTGCCCTGGAACGTCTGCCCCTACTGCGCCACGCCGGTGGAGGGCGCGCGGCCGGCCGAGCCCGAGCCGGCCGCTGATCTGGGGGACTGATGCCCGCCGGCCCGGCCTACCGCGTCGAGACCGCGCGCTTGGTGCTGCGCTGCTGGCAGCCGAGCGATGCCCCGCGCCGGAAAGAGGCCGTCGACACCAGTTTGGATCATCTGCGCCCGTGGATGCCCTGGGCCCATCGGGATCCCCAGCCGCTGGAGGCCAAGGTGCAGCTGCTGCGCCGGGCGCGCGGCAACTTTGATCTGGGCCAAGACTACGTGTACGGCGTCTTCGACGCGGCCGAAACCATGGTGCTGGGCAGCTCCGGCCTGCACACCCGCGTGGGCGAATACGCCCGCGAGATTGGCTACTGGATCCGGGCCAGCCACCTCAACCAAGGGCTGGCCACCGAGCTGGCCGCGGCCCTCACGCGCGTGGTCTTCGAAGTGGAGCGCCTGGAGCGGGCAGAGATCCACTGCGACCCGGCCAACACGCGCAGCGCGGCCGTCCCGCGCAAGCTCGGCTATACCCTGGAGGCCACGCTGCGCGGGCGGGCGCGCACCGCCGACAACGCCCCGCGTGACACCATGATCTGGACCCTCTTCGCGGCCGATTATCCGCGATCGCCGGCCGCCCAGGCCGAGGCCCGCGCCTACGACGCCCTGGGCGAGCGGTTGCTGTGAGGCCGGCATGATCCCGGCCGCCAACCCACGCGCCGCCTATCACCGCCACCAAGCCGAGTTCGACGCCGCCTGGCGGCGCGTCATGGACTCCGGCCGCTACATCCTCGGGCCGGAGGTGGAGGCCTTCGAAGCCGAGTTTGCTGACTGGCTGGGCGTGCGGCATGCGGTGGGCGTGGCCTCCGGCACGGAGGCCCTCTGGCTGGCCCTGCGCGCCACCGGCCTGCGCCCCGGCGCGGAGGTGATCACGTCCTCGCTCACCGCCAGCGCCACCCTTACCGCCATCGTGGAGGCCGGCCTGCGGCCGGTCTTTGCCGACCTGGACCCGGCCACGCTCACCCTCGACCCGGCCGAGGTCGAGCGGCGGCTGACGCCGGCCACGCGCGCCCTCGTCCCGGTGCATCTGTATGGCAATCCCGCCGACCTGACAGCGCTCGCGCCGCTGGCGGAGGCCCACGGCTTGATCCTCATCGAGGACTGCGCGCAGGCGCACGGCGCCCAGCACGCCGGCCGGCGCGTGGGGACCTTCGGCCGCGCGGCGGCGTGGAGCTTCTATCCGACCAAGAATTTAGGGGCGTTTGGCGACGGCGGCCTGGTGACCACCGCTGACGACGAGGTGGTGCGTGAGCTGCGCCTGCTGCGCGAGTATGGCTGGCGCGAACGCTACCACAGCGCCGTGCACGGCTGGAACTCGCGGCTGGACGAACTGCAGGCCGCGCTGCTGCGCGTGCGGCTGCGCCACCTGGAGGCCGACAACGCCCGCCGCCGCGCCATCGCCGCCGCCTACCGCGCCGGCCTGCCGCCGGCTCTGCCGTCCATAGCGGCGCGGCCCGGCGACCTGGGCGTGGAGCACCTCTTCGTCGTGCGCCACCCGGAGCGTGACCGGCTGCGCGCGGAGCTGCAGCAGGCGGGGGTGGGCACCGCCATTCAATACCCGGTGGCTTGCCACCGGCAGGCGGCCTACGCCGGTTTCGGCGCCGGCCCCGGCTCGCTGCCCGTCACCGAACGCGCCGCCGCCGAGGTCTTCAGCCTGCCGCTGTTCCCCGAGCTTTCCGACAATGATGTGGCGGCCGTCATCGCCGCCGTGGGCGCGCTCCGCTTATAGCGGGCCGGCCGCGCCTCAGCCCGCCCGCGGCCGAAAGGCGCGGAACAGCAGGAAGGCCCCGGCCAGGACCAGCGCGGCCGGGAAGACCAGATTGGCCAGCGTCCCAAACGGCGTGGCCAGCAGCGCCCCCATCACCAGCAGCACGCCCGCCGGCCAGACCGCCCAGCGCTGGCGTCCCGCTGCCGTGGGCGCCAGCCACACCACCAGGAAGGTGGCGCCCAGCCCCAGGAAGAATAGGCCGCCGCTGCGCGCCCCCTGTGCCTCCGGGCTGAGGGCGGCCAGCGCGCCCAGGGTGGCCAGCACGCCGGCCGGGATCAGGCTCCACCAGTTGAGCCGATCGGCCAGATAGATCCCCCAGAACGGCAACGACAGGCCGGCCAAGAAGAACGCCCCGCCCCAGCGGCCCGCGAAGCCCGGCCACAGCTCCCCCAGCAGGATCAAGACCGCCAGGTCCAAGAGCACCAGGCCCGGGATCAGCGGC
>JAEURL010000267.1 GCA_016789165.1 Anaerolineales bacterium
CGGGCTCGCCCGTAGACATGGAGATCTCAATCGGCGACACATAGATCATGCCGCTTTGGAAGGGCTCGCGGAAGTAGCTGCGGCCGGATTCGTCGAGGCCGCGGCGCGAGGCCAGCGTATCCAGCACGTTCAGGCCGGTCGCGTCCAGCAGGGCGTAGGAGGCGATGTTGGCGTCGTCTTTGCGCCCCAGCGCGCGCAGCAGCGTGCGGGCGCGGGCTTCAGCGGCGGAGCCGCTGCGCTGGTCCGCGGGCCGGGCCAGGTAATCCACGAAGTCGGCGTAGGTGGCCTCGTTGCGCACCTCATTCGACCACTGCTCGATGAAGGCATCCAACCGGCCGGCGGTCTGGGCGGCCGAGGCCAGCAGGGTCTGGTCGGCGCTGGCCGTCAGGGCCACGCGTGCCGCCCGGTCGGTGAGGTAACCCACGGCCGCGACGGGCAGGACGGTCACCACCACAAAGGTGATGATCAGCTTGGTCCGCAGCGAATAGTGACGGAACTGGCGGGCCACCAGCAGGATGTAGGCGGCGGCCAGCAGGCCGGCGATGAGCGGCGCGGCCACACGCAGGGCGGGCACCTGCCCGCGCACCCAGGGCAGCGGCAGATACAGGTCGCCCAGGACAGCCGCCAAGCCCGCCGCCACGCTGAGCCAGATCAGACGCGGCGTCAGGCGCCGCGGCAAGCTGAGGGCCGCCACCAGCGCGGTCAGCGTCACGGCGATAGTGCCCATCACCAGGCCCAGGCCCTCGATCAGGGCCGTGATGCCCAGCGTGGTGGGCAGCAGCGCGCCGATCACCGTCAGGCCGGCCGCCGTCAGGCGCCCCCGGCGGGCCCACCACCCTGCCGCCACCGCCGCCAGGCAATACAAGACCATGAGCACGGTCTGCCCGATCAACTGCCAGGTTGGAGTTTGCAGAGCCAGGTAGACGGAGAACAAGGTATAGGCGCCGGCGGCGGCCAGCATGAGGGCCATCGTCCGGGTGACGTTGGGGTACAGCGAGGTTCCCGGCCGGAGGCCGACCCACTCGGTCGTGGCTGGATTCTCTTTCGTCATGCTTCCTCCCGACCGGCACCGGGCACTGACGCCCTTCGTCGCAGTCTTCCTAACCAAAAACTCAGTTGGTTTGCAGAACCAGGTCCATGACGCCTAAGGTGGCGACACCGGCCGATGATGTCTCAGTTTAATGCAAGAGTGGCTCGGCGAGTGGAACCGGCACAGGCAGGCTGACCGTGAAGCAGGTGCCCTGCCCCACTGTGCTTTCCACCGTCACGTCGCCGGCGTGTTGATCCACAATCGCCTTGACGATGGCCAGCCCCAGCCCGCTGCCTTCAATACCCTGCCGGTCGTCCGCCTGGACCCGATAGAACTTATCAAAGATGTAAGGCAGGTCCGTGGCCGGGATGCCCAAACCCGTATCCCGCACCTGGACGCACGCCTGCGTGGCGCGCACGCTGAGCATTACCTCGATCAAGCCGCCCTCCGGCGTGTACTTGATGGCGTTGCCGATCAGGTTGCGGAAGACCTGGCGCAGGCGGGCCCGGTCCGCCTGCACCTCGGCCGAAGCGCCGGCCAGGCGCAGGGTCTGCCCTTTGGCCGCCGCCTGCGGCCGGAACTCATCGGCCACTTCCGCCACCAAGTGGCCCAGATCCGACCGCTCCAGGCTCAGCTGGACGCCCAGGTCCATCCGGGCCAGATCCAGCAAGTCTTGGACCAACTCATGCATCTGGCGGGCCGCGCTCTTGATCCGGCCCAGGAAAGCGCCCTGCTGCGGGGTGAGCGGGCCGACCCGTTCCAGCAGATCGCCATAACCGATCACGGCGGTGAGGGGGTTCTTCAGGTCGTGGGAGGCCGTGGCCAGGAATTCGTTCTTGACCCGTTCCAGGTCCTTGAAAGCGGTGACGTCATGCAGGATCGCCACCTGCCCGCCATGCTCAACCGGGGCGACGGCGACATTGAAAACGCGCTTGTCGGGCCAGGCGATGGGGTGGGCTGTCAGTCCGGCCGGCTCGCCCGGCGCCTCAGCGGCCTGGCGCAGGGCCGTCAGGAGTTCGTCGTAACCGCAGCCGACAGGCAGCGGCTGGCCGAGCTTGGTTTCCACGTCGGTGAAGAGGCGCGTTCCGGCGGGATTGATGAGCTGCAGGCGGCCGGCGGCATCCAACACCAGGATGGCGTCGGCGGCCGAGCGCAGCACGGCGTTCAGGCGGTTGCGCTCCTGGTCCACCGACTCGAACAGCCGCAGGCGCTCCAGGGTGGTCATGATCTGCGCCGCCAGGGTCTGCAGCAGAACGCGGTCGCTCTCCTGGAAGACGTTGGGCTGCCGGCTGTGGATAGCCAGCACACCGACCACGCGGCCGTCGGCGCGCATGGGCACGGCCACGGCCGAGTGGGTGGGCAGCGGGCCGGTGCCCGCCCGGGCCCCCGTGCGCTCCTCGACGCCGCCGGACAAATAGGCCGGCTGGCCGGTGGCCGCCACCTGCTGCGGCCCCAGCGCCATGATCGAGAGGCGCGGCGCGCTCTCGCCGCCGGCCTGGCTGCGCAGGAGCAGCTGGCTGTCGTGCATCCACCACACACTGACGGCTGGATAACCCAGCGTGCTGGCGATCAGCTGCGGCACGCGCTCAAACACCTCGCTGGAGCGCGTGAACTGGCCCAGGTCATGCGTGAGGGTGTTGAGCGCCACCAACTCCTTGACGCGCTTGTGCTCGACGGCGTAGAGCTGGGCGTTCTCGATGGCGATGGCGGCCTGGCTGGCAATGGCCTGCAGCAGCGCCAGGTGATCGGCCGTGAAGCGCCCCGGCTGATCATGCGCCAGGGTCAGGGCGCCGATGACGCCGCGCCGGCCGAGCAGCGGCACACAGACCGCGGCGCGCACCGGGCCGCCGCTCTTGTACCAGCGGGCCTCGCCCTCCGTGTCGCCCAGCAGCAGGGCCTCGCGCGTGTTGACGACCTCGGCAATCAGGCCCTTGGTGATCAGCCAGTTCTGCGACCGATCCCAATCCCAGTTGGCGATGGCGCGCGGCGCGAAGGTGGTGGTGTACAGCTGGTCGTCCAGGTTGAAGATCACCAGGTGGCCGCTGGCGGCGGACAGGGTCTCCACAGCGCGTTTGAGCACGACGCCGGCCAACTCGTTCACGTCCAGCCGGGCGCTGAGCTCCTGCCCGATCTGGGGCAGCAGGCTGAGCTCGCGGTTGCGCCGGCGCAGCAGGTCTTCGGCATGCTTGACGCGCAGCTTCGAGCGCACGCGCGCCGCCAGCTCGCGCCAATCAAATGGCTTGGTGACGTAGTCGTCGGCGCCCAGGCCCAGGCCCTCGCGCACGTCGCGGACCGAGGTGCGCGCGGCGGTCAGGATAATGACCGGGATGTGCGCCAGCTGCGGATCGGCGCGCATCTCGGCCAGCACCTCAAACCCGCTCTTCTTGGGCATATTGACGTCAAGCAGGATCAGGTCCGGCAGCTCCCGGCGCGTCTGGTCCAGGGTCTCCTGGCCGTCGCCGGCGACGACGAAGGTGTAGCCCTCGCTTTGCAGCCGGGTGGCCAGCAGCTGGACGTTGTCCGGCTGATCGTCGGCGATGAGGATCTTGAACTGGGACGGCTCGGGCAGCGCCACCGGAGCCTCGGCCTTCGGCGCCTGCCGGCTCTCCAGCGCCTGGCTGACGATCTCGCGGATCTTGTCCGGCTGGACGGGCTTGATCAGGTAATGATTGACCTTCAGGCGGCGGGCGGTGGCGGCCAGGCCGGGGCTGTCATAGGCCGTCACCAGGATGATCTGCGCCGGCTCGTGGCCGTTCTGCAGGCGCTCGATCAATTCCAGGCCGTTCATGCCCGGCATCATGAAGTCGGTGATCAGCACCTCGACCGAGTTCTGGCCGATCAGTTCCAGGGCTTCGGGGCCGCTGCGCGCAGTGAGGATCTCCACCGGCTGGCTGAACTGCCGCAGGGCGCGGGCCAGCATGGAAGCGGTATTGGGGTGATCGTCGACGATCAGAATGCGCGCGGGCATGGGCGCCGTTCCAGAAATCAAAGGCGAGGTCATGCCTCCAATTATGCTAAGGAGTCATATTACCCGACGATGGCGTTGTGGAGGGATGGTTAGGGCAGGTTAACGAGTCGTTTATTCCCGGCCCAAACCGAGGCGCTTGTGAAACTTGGGGCAACGGGCCGCGGCCGGCGGCCGGCCGTTCAATCCACGACCAGGCGGTAGCCGATGCCGCGCACGTTAAGAATGTGGTGCGGGTTGCTTGGGTCAGGCTCGAGCGAATCGCGCAGTTCGTGGATGTGCCACTTGGCCAGCTCCTGGGCCTCGCGCCGATCAGCCTGGTAGCCCTGCGCCTCGGTCACCAGGGTCTGGTAATCCACCACGTCCGGCGCGTGGCGGGTGAGGACCACCAGGTAGTCAAAGGCGGAGGGCGGGAGCGTCAGGTCGCGTTCGCCAAAGACCGCCCGCCGGGCCTGCAGGTCCACGGTCAGCGTGCCGCGTTTGAGGAAGCGGTCGCTGGGCAGGGCCGCCGGCGTGCTGGAGGGGATCAGGGCCTCGTCCAGCCGGCGCAATTCGTCCTGCAGGCCCGCGATCTGAGACTGCAGCTCCCGGCGCCGGCGCTCGATGGCCTGTTTCTTAAGGATGTTCTCGGTGCGCGTGAGCAGGAATTCCGGGTTAAGGGGTTTGAGCAGGTAATCGGTGGCGCCGAGGCGCATGGCCTCGATGGCGGTCTCCAGCGAGGCGAAGGCCGTAAACATGACCACGGGCATCTGCGGGTAGAGCTGATGGACCTCGCGCAGCACCTGCAGGCCGTCCATCTCCGGGAGGTGGATGTCCAGGTAGGTCAGGTCATACGGCGCGGCGGCCAGCCGCTGCAGGGCCTCCGGCCCGGTGCCGGCCGCGGTCACATCACAGCCGGCCTGGCGCAGGATGCGCGTCAGGGTCTGGCGCAGGCTGGCCTCGTCTTCGATGATCAGGACGCGCCCCGAGAGTGTGGTCATGCTGCCCTCCTCCGATCACCCGGCCGTCAGACGGCCGGCTCCGCCGCCGGCTCGCCGGCCGACGCATCCGCGCGCACTAACGGCAGCCAGACCCGGAAGGTGCTGCCTTGGCCGGGCACGCTGTCCGCCTCCAGCCGGCCCAGGTGGCGCTGGACAATCTCGTGGGTAATGAACAAGCCCAGGCCGGTGCCGCCCTCCTTGGTGGTGAAGAAGGGCTCGAAAATGCTGGGCAGATCAGCCGGGTCGATGCCGGCCCCGGTGTCCCGGATGGTCACCTGGACCTCGCCGGCCTCGACCAGGTAGCGCGTCTGAAGCCGCAGCCGGCCGCCCTTGGGCATGGCCTCCACCGCGTTCAGGCACAGGTTGAGCAGAACCTGCTTGAGTTGGTCGCGAATGCCGGGCACCGGCGGCAGGCCGGGGTCGGCCTCAAACTCAAAACTAACCTTATTATGGCGCAGGTGGGTGGCGATCAGGCGCTGGACGTCTTCGATCAGGACATTGAGCGATTCAGGCCGGAACTGTTCGGCCGTGGCCGGCCGGTACGTATCGCGCAGGCGGTTGATCAGCTCGGCCATGCGGTCGGCCTCGGTCAGGGCCACCTGCAGATCCTCGCGCGACTGCGGGCTGAGGACGCTCTCCTGCTTCACCAGGTACAGCGAGTTCTGGATGGCCTGCAGGGGATTGTTGAGCTCGTGGGCCACGGAGGCCACCAGCCGGCCCATGGCCGCCAGCTTCTCGGTCTGCACCAGGCGGGCGCGCATGGATTTCTCGTAGCGCAGGGATTTCTCCAGATCCGCGTATAGGCGCGCGTTCTGGATGGCCAGCGCCGCCTGGCCGATGAAGCCGATCAGCTTCTGGGCGTGCTCGGCGCGGTAGAAGCCGGGCTCAAGCTTGTCCAGTGAGAAGAAGGCCACGGCCCCTTCCGCCTGGATCATGATCGGCGCGCCCAGCCAGGAACGCGCCTGGCCGGCGGAGGCCTCGGCCGGCTGCCAGGCCGGGTCGGCGCGCACATCCGGCACGGCCAGGGGCTGGCCGGTCTGGGCCATGTGGCGCAGGCGCGGCGTGGCGGCCACATCCAGGAGCAGCACGCGCGCCGCGTGCACCGCTTCCACGCCAAAATTCTCGTAGCCGCGCAAGCGGGCCGGGCGGGCCCGGCCGCTGCGGGCGTCCACCAGCAGCAGCAGGGCGGCATCATAGGGCACGAGCCGGCCGATCTGCTCCAGCAGCCGGTCCAGCACCTGCTCGAAGACCAGGGTGGAGCTGAGGATCGTGCCGATCTCGCCCAGGATCTCGGCCTCGCGGCGGGCCGCGCTCTCGGCCGCCAGCAGGCGGGCGTTCTCGATGGCCAGCGCCGCCTGCAGGCCCAGGGTCTTAAGCAATTGCTCGTCGTCGACCGAGAAGGCGTGCGGCTCGGCGCTCTGGACGCTGATGGTGCCCAGCCGGCGGTCGCCGCTCTGCACCGGCGCCACCAGCAGTGAGCGCAGGTTGGGGATGCGGCTGGAGGGCAGGTAGCGCGGGTCGGTCAGGATGTCGCCGACGTTGATCGGCACGCCCTCGGCCATGACGCGGCCGGCCACACCCTCGCCGGGCCGCATGGCCAGCTCCGAGCGGGTGAGCGAATCCGGGCTGGAGTAGGCGGCCGAGCGCAAAGCCTGGGCGTCGGCGTCTAACAGGTGGATGACGGCCCGCTGGACGCGCGGGATGATCTGCCGGGCGGCGTCCACGATCATCTGCAGGATCTGGTCCAGGTTGTGCGTCTCGTTGAGGGCCTGGCTGATGCCGCTCATGGCCTCGCTCTCGCGCAGCCGGCGCTGGATGCGCGCGTGCTGGCGGGCGTTGCCGATGGCGATGGCGGCCCAGTTGGCGGCCGCCTCCAGCATGCCCACGTCCTCCGGGCCGAAGGCCTCCGGGCGGGCGGCCAGGGCCTCGATGACGCCGATCACCTGTCCCTGCAGGTGCAGCGGCGCGGCCAGGAAGGAGTGCGCCTCGGCCAGGCCAAACTGCTCGAGGGCCGAGAAGATCCGCGCCAGCTCCGCGCCGGCCTGCGCCAGGATCGGCTGACCGGTCTGCAGCACCCGGCCGGCCACGCCGGCCGTGATCGGCATGCGCTGGCCAATCAGGCTGGTCTGGCCGGCGCCGCCGACGGCGGCCATGCTCAAGTGGCCGGCATCCACCAGCAGGACGGCCACGCTGTCGGCGCTGAGCAGCAGCTTCACCCCCTCCAGCACCCGGTCCAGCACGATGGCCTGGTCCAGGCTGGAGGCCACGGCCTGGCCCATCTGACTGAGGGCGGCCAGCTGGCGGGCGCTTTTCTCGAGCTGGGCCTGGGCGGGCGCGCGCGCGTCCATGGCGTCAGGGGCTGGAGGCCCCCACCGGTTCGCCGCGGGCATAACAGACGATGCCGTCGATAAGGCCCTGGGCGACGCGATAGGGTTCCTCGGTGAGGATCTTGCGGTCGAGGTTGAGGAAGCCGGTTTCGATGATGGCGGCCGGCGTGGTGTCGGCGATCTCGTAAAAGCTGTGGTACTGGGTCATGTCGCGTGTGACCGTGTTGGCGTGGAAGCCCAGGCCGGTGGCCTTGGCGTACCGGTCGGTCAGGCAGGCGGCCAGCCGCGCGGACTTGTCGCGGGCGCGGCTCTCCAGGGCGCCGGCCACCTTGTAGCCGGTGGCCAGGTCGTTGATGTAGTCACACGAGTCGTTGTGGATCGAGACCAGGGCCAGCGCCTGGTACTGGTCCAGGCGCGGGTCGAACTCGTCCAGCACGTCCACCTGGAAGCCGTTGGCCTCTAGGCCGGCCTGGACCCGCAGGGCGATGTCGTAGTTCACCTGGGCCTCGGTCAGCCCGTCGGCGCAGACGGCGCCGGAGTCATTGCCCTTGTGGCCGGCCACCAGGCCGATCAGCGGGCGCGCGGGGACGGCGGTGGGCGGCAGGGCCACCGCGGCCGGCGTGCTGACCGACTCCACGCGCTGGACGTTAAGGGCGCCGGCCAGCTGGGTGATCAGGGTCGCCGGCGAAAAGGTGCCGGGCGTCCAGACGGTAAAAACGGTGGCCAGGGTCATCCCCACCACCACCACCAGGCCAATCTGCCGCGCGGTTTGCCCCAGAATATAGAAGAATGAAGGCGAGCGTTGCACGCTTGGAATACTACACGGGCGGGGAGTTTCGGGCAAGTCGCGCGACGCCGGCGGGCGCGGCTTGCCCGGCCCGCCCCACCGCGCTATAGTGCCGGCCAGCATGGCCGCCACCCCGCCCCCCCCGAACCGCCGCGCCGCCAACCGACTGAGTGCTTTCCGCTACGCCTTTCACGGCTGGTGGCACGTCATCCGCACCCAGGAGAACGCCTGGATCCACGCGCTGGCGTCCCTGAGCGTGTTTGCCGTGAGCCTCTGGCTGGGCCTGAGCCGGGTGGAGTGGGCGATCATCTTTCTGACCGTGGCCATGGTTTGGACGGCCGAATTTATCAACACATCCATCGAGGCCACGGTGGACCTGGCCTCGCCCGAGATCCATCCGCTGGCCAAGGTCGGCAAAGATGTGGGCGCGGCGGCCGTCCTGGTGGCGGCGCTGAACTCAGTAGTGGTGGGCCTGCTGGTGCTGGGCCCGCCGCTGTGGGCCAAGGTCAGCGCCTGGGCGGCCGGCCGGCCGTGAGCGGCGGCCGTTCACCCACGGCCCGGCCAGCGGGCCGCCAGCCGCCGCCCTGAGCACGCCGCAGACTGATTGGCGCCGCCTCGTTCATTATTAACCAACGCCACCCGGCCACACAGACCCAGCCAACCGCTATGGACGTCGACATTGAGCTGTACCGCCGCGAGGTCCGCATCTCCAGCGCGCCGCTGGTGCGCCTGAGCGCCATCGACATTTCGCCGGACCGGCCGGCCCGGACGATGGTGTTCATCCACGGCTTCGGCGGCAACGCCACGCAGTGGAAGTACCAGCTGCAGAAGTTCTCGGACGATTCGCGCGTGATCGCCCTGGACCTGCGCGGCTTCGGCCTCTCCGACAAGCCGGCCGGCGCCCGCTACACCATGGACGAGTTCGTGGCCGACATCGACACGGCCCTGACGCTGCTGGGCGTGACCGAGCCGTTTGTGCTGCTGGGCCATTCCTTCGGCGGGGCGGTGGTGACCGAGTACGCGGCCGCCCATCCGGAGCGGGTGGCCCGGCTGGTGCTGATTGCGGCCGCCGGCGAATACCGGCTGCAGCCCCTGCTGCGCTGGGCGCTGCGCCTGCCGGCCGCGGTGCTGGACGTGGCCCACGCCCTGTACCTGCGCCAATCCCTGGCCAGCACGCCGGCCGTGCTCAAGACCATGTTCACCAACAACCTCTCGCGCTGGAACGGCTGGGCCATGTTCCGTGACCTGCGCGTGCCGGCGCTGGTGATCCGCGGCAACCGCGACCGGGTGCTGGCGGCCCGCTACTTCGAGGAGGTGGCGCGGGCCATCCCCGGCGCCGAGGACGTGGACGTGGGCGTGAGCGCCCACATGGTGATGCTGGAGCGGCGCGAGGCCGTCAACCGCGCCATCGAGCGCTTCGTGGAGGGCCGCAAGGGCCGGCGCGAGGCCGGCGCCGACCGCCACGAGCGGCTGCGCCGCGAGCGGCCCTGGCTTGACCACTACGACTCCGGCGTGCCGGACACCATCGGCGTGCCGGCCGTGCCCATCTACCGGCTGCTGCGCTCGGCCGCCCGGCGCTTCCCGGCCAAGACCGCCATCGTCTTCGAGGGCGCGCGGCTCAGCTACCGCGACCTCAACCGCGAGTCGTCGCGCTTCGCCAACTTGCTGCGCTCGCTGGGCATCCAGCGCGGCGAGAAGGTCCTGATCCTGCTGCCCAACCTGCCGCAGACCGTCATCGCCTATTACGGCGTGCTCAAGATGGGCGGCGTGGTGGTCTTCACCACCCCGCTCTCCCAGCCCGAGGAGCTGGCGCGCCAGGTGAGCGACTCCGGCGCGACCGTGCTGGTGACCCTGACGCGCCTGGCCGAGACGGCGCGGGCCGTCAAGGCCCAGACCGGGCTGCGCCACATCGTGTTCACCAATGTCAAGGACTACCTGCCGGGGCTCAAGCGCGCCTGGTTTACGCTCTTCCGCGAAGCCCAGGAGGGCCACCGCCTGCCCTTCGCCTTGGAGCCGGGGATGACCCTGCTGGCCGCCGACCTGCGCCAGTACAGCCCGCACGCGCCGGAGGTGGATGCGCGGCCAGAGGACCTGGCCCTGATCCAGTACACGTCCGGCACCACCGCCCAGCCCAAGGGCGTGATGCTCTCGCACCGCAACCTGATCGCCAATACCCTGCAGACCCGCCACTGGATTCCGGCGCTGAAAGAGGGCCGCGAGACCTTCCTCTCGGTGCTGCCCTTCTCGCACGTCTACGGGATGACGGCGGCCATGAACGTGCCGGTGGCCCTGGCCGCGGCCATGGTCATCCTGCCGACCTTCACCACCGAGACGGTCCTGGAGGCCATCCGGCGCCACCGGCCCACGCTCTTCCCGGGCGTCCCGACCATGTACATGGCCATCAACGGTTTCCCGGGGGTGCGGCGCTACGGCATCGATTCGATCAAAGCCTGCATCTCGGGCGCGGCGCCGCTGCCGGTGGAGGTGCAGGAGGCCTTCGAGAAGCTGACGCGCGGCCGGCTGGTGGAGGGCTACGGCCTGACCGAGGCCACCACCGTCACGCACGCCAACCCGCTGCAGGGCCGGCGCAAGATCGGCTCAATCGGCATCCCGCTGCCCTCGACCGAGGCCAAGATCGTGGACCTGGCCACCGGGCGCGACCGGCCGGCCGGCCAGCTGGGCGAGCTGGCGGTGCGCGGGCCGCAGGTGATGCTGGGCTACTGGAACGCCGGCGCCCCGGCCAGCCCGGTCACCCGCGACGGTTGGCTGTTGACCGGCGACGTGGCGCGCATGGACGAGGAGGGCTACGTGGAAGTGGTGGCCCGCCGGCGCGAGATGATCCTGGCCGGCGACTATCAGGTCTATCCGCGCGACGTGGAGGAGGTGCTGTACGAGCACCCCAAGGTCAAGGAAGTGGCCGTGGTGGGCGTGCAAGCGCCGCGCTGGCCGTTCCAGCGCGTGAAAGCCTTCGTGGTCCCGCGCGAAGGGGCGGCGCTGCAGGAAGACGAACTACTGGCCCTGTGCAAGCGCCGGCTGGAGGAGTACGCCGTGCCCTGGCAGATCGAGTTCCGGCGCGAACTACCCAAGAACTTCGTGGGCAAGGTGATCCGGCGGCTGCTGGTGGAGGAATGAGGGGCGGGCCGGTCAGCGCTTAAGCGTGCGCGGTGCTTCGGTGGCCCAGTGAAAAGTGCGCCGTGAGCGGCGACCGATAAGCAACAGCGGCTGGCACCTGACGACCGATCACCAATTTACCCGTCAAGAGGCGGAAGGGAGACGGCATGGCCAAGAAATATTTCGTCGGCGTTGATTTGGGCGGGACCAGCATCCGCGCGGGCGTGGTGACAGCCAAGGGCGAGGTGCTGGCGCTGGAGAAGCGCAAGACGCATCCGGAGCTGGGCCTGGACGGCGTCTTCGACCGGCTGGCCGGCGCCATCGAACGCGCCCTCAAGGCCGCGGACCTGAAGCCCCGGGCCGTAGGCGGCATCGGCGTGGGCGTGCCCGGCCCGGTGGATCAGGCGACCGGCACGGTGCGGGTGGCCGTCAACCTGGGCAAGGACTGGAAGAACGTGCCGCTGGCCCAGCGCCTGGAGGACCGGCTGGGCGTGCCGGCCTTCGTCGACAACGACGTGCGCGTGGGCGCGCTGGGCGAGCACCGCCACGGCGCCGGGCGCGGCCGGCAGGACATGGTGGCCGTCTTCGTGGGCACCGGCATCGGCGGCGGGATTATCCTGGGCGGGCAGCTGCGGGCCGGCTTCCGCGGCGGCGCCGGCGAGGTCGGCCACACCGTGGTCAACGGCGACGACGGCGTGCTGGACGCGCACGGCCAGCCGGGGGCCGTGGAACCGATCGCCAGCCGCACCGGCATGCAGCGCCAGGTGCTGGAGCGCGTGGCCCAGGGGCAGGCCAGCGTCGTCCCCGGCCTAATGGAGAGCCTGGGCGGCGGCCGGCTCACCAGCCGCGTCATCTACGAGGCGCTGCGCCAGAAAGATCCCGTGATGCTGGAGGTCCTGGCCGTGGCCCAGCACACCCTGGGCGTGCTGGCCGGCAACCTGGTGAACATCCTGGACCCGGAGATGATCGTCTTCGGCGGCGGCGTGACCGAGCGGCTGGGCGACCGCTTCGTGGGCCCAATCCGCAAGGTGGCCCAGGCCCATTACATTAACAAGACCGACCTCAACTCGGTGAAGATCGTGGCGGCGGCGCTTAAGGACCTGAGCGGCGTGGTGGGCGCGGCGGTGCTGGCCCGGGAGCGGCTGTGATGGACCTCCTGCGCCAGTTCACGGACGAAGACCGCAGCACCCTGGGGACGCTGCTGCGGGCGCGCAAAGTGGCCGCGCTGGGCACCCTGCACGGCGGCGCCCCGAACGTGGGGATGGTGCTGTTCGCGCCGGCCCCGGATTTCGCGGGCTTCTTTCTGCACCTGAGCCAGCTGGCCCTGCATACCCAGGACCTGCGCGCCGCGCCGGCCGCTGGGCTGCTGGTGGCCGAACGCGACTCGGACAGCCGCAACCCGCAGACCCTGGCGCGCGTTTCGCTGCAGGGCGAGGCCCGGCTGATCGCGGCCGAGGCGCCGGAGTACGCCGCCGCCAAGGCCGTCTACCTGGAGCGCTTCCCCTTCGCCCAGTTCAACTTCACCCTGCCGGATTTCAGCCTGTTCCGGTTCGTGCCGGCGGCCGGCCGCTACGTGGGCGGCTTTGGCAAGGCCTTCGCGGTCACGCCGGAGGACCTGCGGCGGGCGGCGGCGCTGACCGCTGGCTGAAGGGCCGGCGGCCCTTCAAAACGAAACGGGCGGCCCGCTTGGGCCGCCCGTGGTTAGTGGCGTGAGGTCCGCTCAGTCGGCGGCGCTGGTCACCGACCGCACGGCGCCGCTCACGGCCGGCGTTTCCGCCGCGCGCCAGGGCGTGCCGATCCAGCGCAGCAGGAAGAGATCCGCGCCCACCTGGCCGGCCACCTTCCAGGCCAGGATCAGGCCAATGGCGGCCACGAAGAGCAGCGGGTTGGTGCTGGCCGAGCCCGCCATCATGAAGTTCCAGTTCATGAAACCGCCGAAGAAGGCCGCGATGCCCGTGAAGGCGCCCAGGATCAGGGCCAGGCCGATCAGCAGCTCGCCGTACGCCACCAGCTTGGCAAACCAGGTGTAGGCCTGGCTGTCCAGCAGGAACTGGATGAAGGTCCGGTACCAATCGAACGAGATCGGCGGCCGGCCGGTCTCCGGAATGCTAACGGCGTTGAGCCAGTAGCCCTTGAGCGCGTCGCCCGTGCTCACCCAGGCCGGGTTAGTGATCTTGTGGGTAGCCGCCTCAAACCACTGATACCCCAGCCAGATCCGCGGCAGGAGCCACAGCCAGCCGGCGCGCGGGTCGCTCAGCAGCTTCTGGACCAACCGTGGGTCCTGCAGTGTCTCCCCTTTGCGATTAAGAACGTTGGCCATTGTCTCGTCTCCTCAGCGGTCGGGCTAGTGAATTGCGACCGTATTTGACGTCATTCTAGGCCGGACCCGCCCCCGAAATAGTGAATACTGGCACAAGTAATATATGACTTGTAATATCCTATTTATGCAATTCGACCTCTGAAAATTGCGCAACATTATGGCGCTCCAGAGCGGCAGTGCCTAGACGGGGCGCTTGAAAAGAAGGCCGGCTGCGGAGATAATCGCCGGACGGCTCTTTCTCATAGAAACAGAAAGCGAACAGGATGACCACCTATCACCTGGCCCTGCTGGGCTTTGGCAATGTCGGCCGCGCCCTGGCCCAACTGCTGTTGGACAAGGCCGCCGAGGTCCGCGAGCGTTACGGCCTCGATTACAAGATCACGGGCCTGGCCGCCCGCCGGCTGGGCTGGCTGGCGGACCCGAACGGCCTGGACGTGGCCGCGGCCCTGGCCGGCCGTGCGGCCGGCGGCCGGCCCTGGGAACAGAGCGATATCCGGGCCTGGCTTCAGGCGGCCCGCGCCGACGTGCTCTTCGAGAACACGTCCATGAACCCGCAGACCGGCCAGCCGGCCATCGATTACCTCAAGGCCGGCCTCGAGCACGGCGCGCATATCATCACGGCCAACAAGGGGCCGGTCGTCCATGCCTTCCAGGAGTTGAGCGCCCTGGCCCGGGCCAAGGGCCAGGGCTTCCGGCACGAGGCGGCCGTGATGGGCGGCACACCCATCTTTTCGCTCTTCCGCGAAGCCCTGCCCGGCGTCCAGCTCCAGCGCTTCCGCGGCATCCTCAACTCCACCACCAACCTGATCCTCTCGGAGATGGAGGCCGGCCTGAGCTTTGAGGCCGCCGTGAAGAAGGCCCAGGACCTGGGCATCGCCGAGACCGACCCCAGCGCGGACGTGGATGGCTGGGACGCGGCCGTCAAGGTCTCCGCGCTGGCCACGGTGCTGATGGGGGTGCCCGTCAAGCCGCAGGCTGTGAATCCGACCGGCATCCGGGCCCTGACCGGCGAGCAGGTCCGCGCGGCCCGCGCCGCCGGCCAACCCTACAAGCTGATCTGCCGCGCCGAGCGGGCCGCCGACGGCGGCGTGACGGCCAGCGTGCGCCCTGAGCAGGTGCCGGCCGGCGATCCGCTGGCCAACGTGAACGGCCCCGATTCCATCGTCACCTTTGAGATGGACACGCTCTACAGCCTGACCGTCAGCGAGCAGCGCCCGGACGCCGTCACCACCGCCTACGGCCCCTTCGCGGACTTCCTCGGCCTCGCGCGGCGCGCATGAGCACCGCCCTCGCCCCTCAGCCGGCCGCCGCCGTCATCGGCGCCTCGTCCGGCATCGGCGCGGCCCTGGCGCGCCGGCTGGCCCGCGCCGGCTACCGCGTGGCCCTGGTGGCCCGCCGCGCCGACCGGCTCGAACAGCTCGCGGCCGGCCTGGAGGCCGAATTCGGGCCGGGCTGCGCGCGCGTCTACGTCCACGACGTCACCCAGACCGCCGAGGCGCCGGCCGTCTTCCAACGCCTGCTGGCCGACCTGGGCCGCCTGGACGTGCTGATCTACAACGCCGGCCAGCAATTGCCCGTGGCCCTGGACGAGTACGACTTCGCCAAAGACCAGGCGATGCTGGCCGTCAACGTCTTGGGCGCGCTGGCCTGGCTGAACCTGGGCGCGGCCCTGTTCGAGCGCCAGGGCGCCGGCCACCTGGTGGGCGTCTCGTCCGTGGCCGGCGACCGCGGCCGGGTGGGCGCGCCAGCCTACAACACCAGCAAGGCCGCGCTCAGCACCTTCCTGGAGGCCCTGCGCAACCGGCTGACCCGCCGCGGCGTGCACGTGCTCACCGTCAAGCCCGGCTTTGTGGACACCGAGCTGCTTAAGCACGCGCCGCGCGCCTTCTGGGTGATCACGCCCGAACAGGCCGCCGCCGACATCGTCCGCGCCCTGGCGGCCCGCCAGCAGGTGCTCTACACCCCGGCCCGCTGGGGCCTGCTGATGCTGATCATCCGCCACATCCCGTCTATCATCTTCCGCCGGCTGAAGTTCTGACCCGGCGCGGCCCGGCGCCGCCTTCCGCCGTTCACCCATGCCTGACCTGATCCCGCTCGATCACTTGACCGAACTCGACAGCTTTGGCCACGCCGTGCGCGGCCTGGCCTATCGCTTCCGCCCGGCCCGCGCCGACGAGATCGCCGCGCTCTTCCAGCGGGCGCAGCGCGCCGGCCTGAGCGTGGCCCTGCGCGGCTCGGGCCGCAGCTACGGCGACGCCGCCCTGAACGCCGGCCAGGTGGTGCTGGATTTGCGGCGCATGAACCGCATCCTGGACTGGAACCCGGACAGCGGCCTGATCCGCGTGGAGCCGGGCGTCACCTTCCAGCAGCTCTGGCAGTTCACGCTGGAGGACGGCTGGTGGCCGCCGGTGGTGCCGGGGACGATGTTCCCCACTCTGGGCGGCGCGCTGGCCATGAACATCCACGGCAAGAACAACTGGCAGGCCGGCACCCTGGGCGAGCATGTGCGCGCCTTCACGGCCCTGCTGCCCACCGGCGAGAACGTGGTCTGCGCGCCGGACCAGAACCCGGACCTGTTCTACAGCCTGATCGGGGGCGCCGGCCTGCTGGGCGTCTTCACCTCCATCACCTTGCAGCTTAAGCGCCTGTACTCCGGCGACGTGCGCGTGCACGCCTGGGCCACACCGGACCTGCGCACGATGCTCAACGACCTGGACTGGTTCAAGGCCGACCACGATTACATCGTCGGCTGGGTGGACGGCGCGCATCCCGCCGGCCGCGGCCAGATCCACGCCGCCGATTACCTGGCCGCCGGCGAGGACGCCCACCCGGCCCGCAGCCTGACGCTGGATTACCAGACCCTGCCGGATTCATTCTTCGGCGTGCTGCCCAAAGCCTCGCTCTGGTTCTTCATGCAGTTCCTGATGAACAACCCCGGCGTCGCCGTCACCAACTTCGCCAAGTACCTGCTCTCGGCCACGCTCGAAAACCGCCAGCAATACCGCCAATCTCTGGCCGCCTTCAATTTCCTGCTGGATTACGTCCCCAACTGGGAGCGCGCCTACGGCGCCGGCGGCCTGATCCAGTACCAGACCTTCCTGCCCCTGGCCACGGCCGCCGACGCCTACCGGGAGATGCTGCGCCAGGCCCAGCGGCGCGGCCGGCCGGCCTATCTGGGTGTCACCAAGCGCCATCGGCCGGACAACTTCCTGCTCACCCACGCCGTGGACGGCTACTCGCTGGCCCTCGACTTCAAGGTGCCGGCCGGCCGAGGGGCCGCCCTG
>JAEURL010000319.1 GCA_016789165.1 Anaerolineales bacterium
GGGCATCGCCTCCCCTACCGACATCGACCTGGCCATGATCGCCGGCAGCGGCATGACCTACCAGGGCGAGCGCATGGGCCCGCTGGCCATCGCCGACACGCTCGGCCTGGACGTGGTCCTGAACCAGCTGGAGGCGCTGCACGCCCAGTATGGCGAGCGCTTCCGCCCGGCCCGCTACCTGAAACTGAAAGTGCGCGCCGGCCACCTGGGCAAGCAGGCGGGGCGCGGGTTCCACGAGTATTCGGCGTAGGCGCGGCGCAGGGAACCCGGCGGCCAGTGCCCGGCGCCGCGGCTCCCCGCTCCCCGGCTTCTTCACGAGGACACCATGGCTGACAAACAATTCGTCAAACTCAGTATCGAAGACCGCGTCGCCACCCTGACCATCGACCACGCGCCCGTCAACGCCCTGAACGAGCAGGTGCTGGACGATCTGGACGCCGTGGTGGGCGAAGTCATCGCCAACACCGACGTCAAAGCCGCCGTGATCACGGGCGCCGGCCAGCTGGCCTTCGTGGCCGGCGCGGACATCAACGTCTTTGACGCCCTGCTCAAGGAAGGCAACGGGGCCGAGGTGCGCGCGCGCGCCTTCCTGCAGAAGGGCCAGGCCGTCTTCGCCAAGATCGAGAACGCCCCCAAGCCCTTTGTCGCCGCCGTCAACGGCGTGGCGCTGGGCGGCGGCATGGAGCTGGCCATGGCCTGCCACATGCGCATCATCGGCGACCGCGCCAAGCTGGGCCAGCCCGAGATCAACCTGGGCATCATCCCCGGCTGGGGCGGCACCCAGCGCCTGCCGCGCCTGGTGGGCAAGGCCAAGGCCATTGAGCTGATCCTGACCGGCGACCAGATCACGGCCCAGGAGGCCCTGCGTCTCAACCTGGTCAACAAGGTGGTGCCGGGCGGCGAGGTGCTCAAGACCGCCCGCGACCTGGCCAAGAAGATCGGCCAGAAGGGCGCGCTGGCCATCCGGGCGGCCCTGGACGCCATCACCAACGGCGCGGCCCGGCCGATCGCCGATGGGCTGGCGTACGAGGCCGAGCGCATCAACGAAGTGGTCCGCACCGAGGACATGCGCGAGGGCGTGACCGCCTTCCTGCAGAAGCGCCAGCCGGTCTTCAAGGATCAATGAACTGGTCCAACGCCTTTTTCCTGGCCCTGGCCATCCTCTCCTGCGTCTGGGTGATGGCCCGCATTGAGCGCAGCCGCTGGTTCGTGGGCCTGTTCTTTTACGTCCTGCCGGTGCTGCTACTGACGGTGCTGTGGGCGAGCGTCACGGCCTCCTGGCCGGAGGCGCTCACGGGGCTGGGGGCCGGCCTGGGGCTGGGCGCCGGCTGGTGGCTGACGCTCGGCCGGCGGGCGCGGCGCGCCGACAGCAGCGCCATCAAGGTCTGGGGCCAGGACGTGGCCCCGCGGCCCAAGGCGGCCCTGCAGGCCGAGCTGGATCAGCTGAAGCAAGAGAAAGAGCAGCTGGAGGCGGAGCTGCGCAAGCTCCGGGAAACCAAAGATCAAGGACCCCGGACAAACGACGAGTGACGGCCGGCTGACCTGAGCTGCCGGCCGGCGTCGGCCGGCCTTCGGCTTTTGGCGTTCGCCGGCTTGGTGGAGACACTGGCTATGGACTTCAACCTCTCTGAAGAACAGCAGATGTTCCGCGACCTGTTCCGCGATTTCGCCGAGAAAGAGGTGGCGCCGGTCGCCGAACACACGGACCACACCGAGGCGCCGCCGGCCGCGGTCCTGCAGAAGGCCGCGGCGCAGGGCTTCCTGGGCGCGCCCTTCCCGGAGGCGCTGGGCGGGGCGGCCATGGACCAGCTTACCTACTGCCTGCTCCTGGAAGCGCTGGCCCAGCAGTGCGCGTCCACGGCCGTCACCGTGGCCGTACACACCTCGCTGGCCGGCCTGACCCTGCTGGAGGC
Source organism: Anaerolineales bacterium (assembly GCA_016789165.1). Classification (GTDB taxonomy): domain Bacteria; phylum Chloroflexota; class Anaerolineae; order Anaerolineales; family UBA6663; genus SpSt-583. The sequence goes on from JAEURL010000319.1 coordinate 1,914, forward strand.
CGGCACCGCGGCCCAGAAAGAGGCCTACCTGCCGCGCCTGGCCGGCGGCGAGCTGGGCGCCTTCGCCCTCACCGAGCCGGACGCCGGCTCGGACACCAGCGTCCTGCAGACGCGGGCGGTGCTGGCCAACGGCGGCTGGCACTTCGACGGCGTCAAGAGCTGGGTGAGCAACGGCGGCACCGCCGGCCTTTACCTCGTCTTCGCCGCCACCGAGCCGGGCAAGGGGCCGGCCGGCCTGAGCGCTTTCATCGTCGAAAAGAGCGCGCCCTACCTGGTGGTCGGCCACCGCGAGCCCACCCTGGGCCTGCGCGGCCTGGACGTGCGCACGCTCTATCTGGAGGGCGGCCCCCTGCCGGAGGGCGAGCTGCTCGGCCCGCTCAACGGCGGCTGGGCCCTGGCCCAACGCGCCCAGGACCGCTTCAAGCTGGCCCTGGCGGCCGTCAGCCTGGGCGTGGCCGAAAACGCGCTCGCGCTGGGCGTGCGCTTCGCGGTGGAGCGCAAGCAGTTCGGCACCGCCATCGCCCAGAAGGGCGCCATCCAGACCTACCTGGCCGACTGCGCGACCGAGATCGAATCGGTCCGGCACCTGGTGCACCACGCCGCCTGGCTGGCCGACCAGGGCCAGCCCTACGCCCGGGCCGCCGCCATGGCCAAGTACCTGGGCGCGCGGGTGGCCAAGGACACGGCCAACAAGATGCTGCAGGTCCACGGCGGCTACGGCTTCAGCGACGAATACGCCATCTCGCGCGTCTACCGCGACTCGCGCGCCCTCAAGATCGTGGGCGGCACCGACGAGGTCCAGCGCTTCCTGGTGGCGCAGGCCGTGCTGCAGGAAGCGGGCGTGGCGATCCAGCCCTAGCGGACGACAGCCGGGGCCGCCGGCTCGGCCCGGCGGCCCGCGTCCGGAAAGGACATGACGATGGAGTTCACGTTTACTCCCCAACACCTGGCCCTGCGCCGCATGCTGCGCGAGTTCTGCGAGGAAGAGCTGCGCCCGCGCGCCAAACAGCTGGACCGCACCGGCCAGCCGGACCGCGAGGTGCTGCGGCTGATGGGCGAGCTGGGCCTGTTCGGCGTGCCGTTCTCGCAGAAGTACGGGGGCATGGGCGCCGGCGAGGTGGGCTACTGCATCCTGATGGAGGAGCTCAACCGGGTCTGCCCGTCCACGGCCACCATCATCGGCGCGCACATCGGCATCGGCGCCATGAGCCTGTACTTGGATGGCGCGGAGGCCCTCAAGCAGAAATACCTGCCCGACATCTGCGCCGGCCGCAAGATCGCGGCCTTCGGCCTGACCGAGCCCAACGCCGGCTCGGACGCCGCCGGCATCCAGCTGCGCGCCACCCCGGAGGGCGACAGCTACATGCTGGACGGCCAGAAGATGTGGATCACCAACGGCCCGATCGCGGACGTGGTGATGACCCTGGCCGTCACCGACCCGGCCCTGGGCGCGCGCGGCGGGGCCACGGTCTTCGCGGTGGAGGCCCAGTGGGACGGCTTCTCGGCCGGCAAGCCGGAGAAGAAGATGGGCCTGCACGGCTCGCCCACCTCCCTGCTCAACTTCGACAACGTGCGCGTGCCCAAGGAGAACGTCGTCGGCAAGCTCGGGCTGGGCTTCGTGACCTTCATGAAGACCCTCGACATCGGGCGCGTCTCGCTGGGCGCCGCCACGCTGGGCGGAGCCCAGGTGGCCCTGGAGGCCGCCCTGCGCTGGGCCAAGGTCCGCTCCCAGTTTGGGCGGTCCATCGCCCACATGCAGTCGATCCAGTTCATGCTGGCCGACATGGCCGCCGACGTGGAGGCCCTGCGCTCGCTGGTCTATCGCACGGCCTGGCTGGTGGACAACGGCCAGCCCTTCATCCGCGAGGCCGGCATGTGCAAGCTGCTGGGCTCCGAGATCGCCAGCCGCTGCATCGACCGCGCCCTGCAGATCCACGGCGCGCTCGGCCTCTCCCGCGATTTCCACCTGGAGCGCGGCTGGCGCGATGCCCGCATCGCCGAGATCTTTGAAGGCACCAACGAGGTCCAGCGCATCGTCATCGCCTCCGAGCTGCTGCAGGAAGTCGGCGTCCGCATCCGGCCATAAGACTGATCACTGATTACTGGCCCGGCATCAGTCACCAGTGATCAGTGCCAGGAGTTGCCTATGAACATCGTCGTCATCCTGCGCGCCGTCAAAGACCCGGCCGGCCTGACCGTCAACCGCAAGGCCCAGAAGGTCTTCGTCAACCGCGAGCAGTACCTCTTCAACCCGTCCGACCGCAACGCCCTGGAGGCCGGCCTGCGCCTGGGCGGCCGGGTGACGGTCGTCGCCCTGGGCGGGGCGCCAGCCGAGCAGGTATTGCGCGACGCCCGCGCCATGGGCGCCGCCCAGGCCATCCGCCTCCCGGACGCCGCCCTGCAGCGCGCCGACGCCGGCGTGCTGACGGCCGTCTTCAGCCGGCTGCTGGACCGCCTGGGCGGGGCCGACCTGGTGCTGGCCGGCGCGGAATGCCTGGACGCCGATCTGGCCCAGGTGGCGCCGCGCCTGGCCCAGGCCCTCCAGCGCCCCTTCATCGGCCAGGCCCACCAGCTGAGCGTGACGGAGGGCACCCTGAGCGTGGTGGCCGCCCACGGGCGGGGCTTCCGCCGCCTGGAAGCGGATCTGCCGGCCGTCGTCGCCGTGGCCGTGGACAGCAACAAACCGCGCTACGCGCCCGGCCAGAACCTGATCAACATCTTCACCGATCCGGCGGCCGTGGAGACCCTCACCGCCGCCGACCTGGAGCTGGGCGAGGCCGAGCTGACGCCCGTGGTCGAGCTGCGCGGCGAGGCCTTCCCGCCGGAACGTGAGCCCGGCAAACGGCTGGACGGCGACGTCGTCGGCCAGCTGGTCGATCTCATCCGCCGCGCCTGAGGAGGCCCCCGCATGGACATGGACGCACTCTCTCACCTGATGGGCGAGGACCTTTCCGCCGCCAGCTACGCCGATATCTGGGTCTGCGCCCCGGACCCCGCTGATCTGGCGCTGGTGGGCGAGGCCCGCCGGCTGGCGGACAGCCTGGGCTGTTACGTGCACGCCGTCCTGGCTGATGGCGACCTGGCCGAGCGGGCCATCGCCGTGGGCGCGGACCGGGTGCACGTCGTCAGCCGGCCCGGCGAATTCCTGCTGGCCCAGCACCCCGAGTTCGCGCTCTTTCCGGTGGCCAAGGCGCACGCGGCGGCGCGCGCCGCCCAGCACCACCGGGCCGGCCTGATCTCGGACGCCCGCTTCTTGAGCGTGGACGACACAACGCGCGCCCTGCTCGGCGCCTACCCCGTCTACGGCGGCGATTACTTGGTGGAAGCCGCGATCACTTCGCCGGCCAAGTTCGCCACCCTGGACCCGCGCCAGTTGCCCGAGCCCTACGCCGACACCGGCCGCAGCGGTGAGGTGGTGGCCGACGACTTCAGCGCCCCGGAGCCCCTGGTGCGCAACGCGGGGCCGGTGGACTACACCCCGGCGGCCTGGCGCCCGCTGCAGAAGGCCCGCCGGATCGTGGCCGTGGGCCGCGGGCTGAAGGACGCCGCCGGCTTCGCGCTGGCCCAGCAATTGGCCGAGAAGCTGGGCGCCGAGATCGCCGGCGACCGCTCGGCCGAGGACATGGGCTGGATCGGCGAGGAGCGCGTGGTGGGCCTCACCGGCCAGGAAGTGGGGCCGGACCTCTACCTGGCCTTCGGCGTCCGCGGCGACACGCTCCACAACGCCGCCATCGTCCGCGCCAAGCACGTGGTGGCCGTGCACGCCAATCCGGCCGCCCCGCTGCTGGCCGTGGCCGACGAGGCCGTGGCCGGCGACCCGGCGGCCGTGCTGCGCCAATTGTTGGAACGCCTGGGCTGAGGCCGCCGGTTGCCGGCCCGCTTTCGCGTAAAATAGAGTGTGCGGCAGGCACACTCTATTTGTTTTGTGGACACGGACACCCTGTATCGATCCCCGGCCGGCTACTCGGCCATGATGGCCTGGTATGAGCGCGCCCTGGCCCGCCTGCCGCTGGCCTGCGAGACCCAGGTCCTGCGCACCCGCTTCGGCGCCACGCACGCCCTGGCCGCCGGGCCGGCCGGCGCCCCGCCCGTGGTCCTGCTGCACGGCCTGAACGCCAACGCCCTGATGTGGTCCGGCCAGCTGGCGGCCCTGGCCGGCGCCTATCGCGTCTACGCCCTGGATATCGTCGGCACGGCCGGCCGCAGCGCGCCCCGGCGCCTGCCCTACGACAGCCGCACCTACGCCCAATGGCTCGGCCAGGCGCTCGACGCGCTGGCGGTGCCGGCGGCCAGCTTTGTGGGCTTCGGCCTGGGCGCCTGGCTGATCCTGCGCCTGGCCGGCGTGGCGCCGGAGCGCCTCCAGCGGGCGGCCCTGCTCAGCCCGGCCGGCCTGCTGCCCGTGCGCTGGAAGTACCTGATCCCGATCCTGTGGGACGTGCTCTACCTCAACGACGATCAGGCCCAGCGCCTGGCCCGCCAGCTGCTGGCCCCGCCCGGGGCGCCCCTGGACGCCGAGGCGGTGGAGATGCTGTTCCTGAACCTCAAGCACTGCCAGCCGCACTTTGAGGCGCCGGGCCTGACGCCGGCCCAGATCGGCCAGCTGCGCGTCCCCACCCTGGTGCTGGCCGGCGAACACGAGGACACCTGGAGCCCGCGCGAGCTGCTGGCCGCCGCGCGGGTGGCCCTGCCGGACCTGCGCGCGGCCGAGATCGTGCCGGGGGCCGGCCACGGCCTGACGGCCAGCCACTCCGCCTGGGTGAGTGACCGCCTGCTGCGCTTCCTGCAGACCGAGCACTGAACCACGCCCGGCCACGCGCTAAGGAGACCCGCCATGCCCCGCCCGCCTTTCCCCCGCTCCTGGCCCGCCAGCGCCGTGACGGCCGTCGTCATCGCCGCCCTGATCACGGGCCTGGCCTGGGCCCAGGACCTCATCGCCCCGATTTATCTGCCGGCCGTCTACTTCGAGGCCACCCATACGCCGACCATCACGCCCAGCCCCACGATCACGCCCTCGCCCACCCTGACCCAGGCCGTCGGGACGGTGGACAAGGTGCAGGGCACGCTGGCCCTGTGCAACCCGGGCAAGACCACGTACGGCGTGGGCGAGAACGTCTGCGTGGTCGAGACCCTGTTCAACCCCGGCGACAACGGCCGGGTCTCGTTTGGCCTGGCCGGCGTGGCCGTCATCAAGTTCGGCGGCGGCGACCGCTTCCAGACCAGCTGGGGCGAGGGGCACGAGTTCTGGGATCTGTGCTCCGGCTGCACCGGGCCCATGAACGGCAGCGGCGGGGCGTGGACCGACAACGTCCGCGGCTTGGACAACAACGAGGGCTTTGAGGCGCCCGGCACCTATCAGCTGACCTTCGCCGTCTGCTACACCAACTTCAGCGCCTGCTCGTCCGCGCCCTCCAACCTGTGGCGCACCTACACCTCCATCGTGATCACGGTCCAATAGGCGCCGCCATGCTGCGCTGGCTGCTGTTCGATCTCGACGACACCCTGTACTCGCCGGCCACCGGGCTGTGGCCCGTCATCGGCGACCGGATCACGCTCTACATCCAGGACCGCCTGGGCGTCGCCCCGGCCGAAGCCCTGGCCCTGCGCCGGCGTTACGCCCAGGACTACGGCGTCACCCTGGTCGGACTGCTGCGCCACCACCACGTGGACGCCGATGATTACCTGGAATTCGTCCACCGCGTCCCGCTGGCCGACTACCTGCGCCCGGACCCGGCCTTGAACGGCATGCTGGCCCGCCTGCCCCTGCCCAAGGCCGTGCTCACCAACGCCGACGCCGCCCACGCCAGCCGCGTCCTGGAGCAGCTGGGGGTCGCCCGGCACTTCCGCCAGATCGTGGA